>JANMVO010000268.1:0-1842 GCA_031392805.1 Rhodoferax sp.
ATGTCAATGTTGCCGCCCTTGCTCAGCATCCAGAGCGCGATGGCTGCAAAAATAACAAAACCAATGGCAAGTTTCCACATGTCAATTTCCCTCATAAAAAAGCCCTCCCGAAGGAGGGCCAGTTGCGACAAGCTTGAGGCCCTTAATCGTTGGCGTAAATGTCAACGTCTTTGGTTTCCCGGATGAACAGCATGCCAAGCACAAAGGTCATGGCCGCAATAATGATCGGATACCACAAGCCGCTGTAGATGTTGCCCTGCGCCGCCACAATCGAAAACGATATGGCCGGCAGGAAACCGCCGAACCATCCGTTGCCGATGTGGTATGGCAAGCTCATCGAGGTGTAACGGATTCGCGTTGGGAACATTTCCACCAGCATCGCCGCAATTGGGCCATACACCATGGTGACGTAAATCATTAGAACGGTCAAGATCAGAACCAGCATCAACCAGTTGCTGGAGCCCACTGATATTGGGTCGGCTTTGGCTGGGTATCCTGCATCGTTGAGGGCTCCCCGCACTTCTTTCTCGAAGCGGGTTTTGTCCTCTTGGGCAGTCGGTGCCTTGGCGTCATAGCTGGCAATGGCTTTGTCACCCACCTTGACGGTGGCAACTGCACCGGCCTTGGACACGCTGTCGTAATTAATGCCGGCATTTGACAGGTACACACGGGCCAGGTCGCAGGGCGTGGTGAACTTGGCAGTACCCGTCAAATTCAGAATCAAATTGCAGTTGGTTTGATCCGATTCCACTGTGACGGGTGCCTTCTGGATCGCTTGCTGCAGCTTCGGGTTGGCATACGTGGTGAGCGCGTTGAACAGCGGGAAATAAGTCACCACCGCCAGCAGACAGCCGGCCATGATGATGGGCTTGCGGCCAATCTTGTCGGACAGGGACCCGAAGAAGATGAAGAACGGTGTGCCGATGATGAGCGACACCGCAATCAAAACGTTGGCGGTTGGGCCATCGACCTTGAGGAAGGTTTGCAGAAAGAACAGCGTGTAAAACTGGCCGGAATACCACACCACGGCCTGGCCTGCGGTCAAACCGGCCAGCGCCAGAATCACGACCTTGAGGTTTTTCCACTGACCGAATGACTCTGCGAGCGGTGCCTTGGAGGTTTTGCCTTCAGCCTTCATTTTGGCGAAAGCGGGGGACTCGTTGAGTTTCAGGCGAATCCAGACCGAGACAGCCAACAAAATGCCTGACATGGCATACGGGATGCGCCAGGCCCATTCGGCAAATTCTTTTTCGCCATAGTAGGTGCGGGTACCCAGAATCACCATCAAGGCCAGCATCAAGCCGACGGAGGCGGTGGTTTGAATCCACGCGGTGTAGAAGCCGCGCTTGCCATGGGGCGCATGCTCGGCCACATAGGTTGCAGCACCTCCATATTCACCACCCAGCGCCAGGCCCTGGAACATGCGCAGGGCAATCAGCATGATGGGCGCGATGATGCCCGCAGACTTGTAGGTGGGTAAAAACGCCACCAGAAAGGTTGACAGGCCCATGATCACGATGGTGATCAGGAAGGTGTATTTGCGGCCAATCATGTCACCCAGCCGCCCAAATACCAGCGCGCCAAAAGGACGCACCGCAAAGCCGGCAGCAAATGCCAGCAGCACAAAAATATTGCGGGTGCTCTCGTCCAGTGCGGAGAAGAAGTTGGCCGCAATGATGGCCGACATCACACCGAACAGGAAAAAGTCATACCACTCAAATATGGTGCCAAGCGACGAGGCGAAGATAACTGTCTTCTCCGTCTCGCTCATTGGCCTGGGCGCGGCTACGGTTGCCATAGTGTTGTCTCCAATAGGTTGATTAACAAACGCCAATCAAGCGT
>JANMVO010000356.1:0-3131 GCA_031392805.1 Rhodoferax sp.
GGCTCATGCCCTACACCCTGGTGCTGTTCGGGGTCTACAAGTTTCCCTACGCGGCGCTGCCAATGGATTTTGCCTGGGCTCTGGTGGAGCAGGGCATGGGTGGCCTTGTGATTGGGCTGATCTATGGGAAATCCAATGCGGATGTCTAGCTGCCTTTGCTGTGTCCGCCAACAATCAGCAATCAAACAACTGACGGTTTCTCCAGCAAGGCCACCAGTCTTTGCAAAGCATGCTGCACAGTGGCGGCGCGCACAACAGCGCGGTCGCCTTCAAAGTGCCGCATCTCCGTCACCACGCCCATCGGCGTGGCAAAGCCAAACCACACGGTTCCCACCGGCTTGGCAATGCTGCCGCCAGCAGGCCCGGCCACGCCGGTAACGGCCACGGCCACCTGTGCGCGTGAGTGGGCGATGGCGCCTTGCACCATGGCGCGGACCACTTCCTCGCTGACCGCGCCGTGCTCTTTGATAAGCCCGGGGGCCACCCCCAGCATTTGCGTTTTGGCTTCGTTCGAATAGGAGACAAAGCCCCGCTCAAACCACACGCTGGAGCCTGCAAGGTCGGTACAGGCAGCGGCGATCATGCCACCGGTGCAACTCTCGGCCGTGGCCAGCATTTGCCTGTTTTTGACAAGAGAATCGGCCAGTAGCCCGCGTGTTGTATACATAAGTAGCTATAAAACTAGTAGTATTTTTTTGCAAGCAAATCAGCCATCGCGATTTTTTCCTGCTCTAAAAAAGAGGGTGTTTATCGCATTACCGCAGGATGGTCCGGGTGTGACTGTGCAAACTCTTTCGCGATTGCCCGTATTGACGCAGCCCAATTAGGGGCTTGAACTACCCGGTTTGTTCCCGCGAAAGTGTCCAGATGGGTTTTAGTCACATGGGGGTTATTCAGTGTCGCACCCCGTTGCGCAATGTACTTGGATCTAAGTCTCAAAATCTCCAGCATCTGAAGCTGGGAAATTCGAGGCTTGCCGTTCTCGGTGGTGTCGAGCGCATCAGCGTACTGTTGGGCCGTCCATTGCAGTTTATGCAGGCGTTTCGCGTCTTGCACAGCGTACGTTTTCTGCCGCCCGCACACTTCGAAAAGATCATCCAGTTCCAGCTTCCGCGACGCGCGCGATGCCAGTGCAAAATCGATGGCGATCTTGTTTTCAATTGAAGCGATCCACGGCTCCATGTCCAGTGGGGTGAGGCAAAGGCTGCGCTGCAACTCCGGACGCCCTGAACTCCGTGAGTAGAACCCGATGACGAACAATTTGCGGCGCCACTTTCCAATGTGCTCCATGCCAACGTCCCGTGCGGTTGAAACGGTTGTGCCTGTAGAAGACTTCACCTCAACTTCGAATTCGCAGCTACCTCCATCCAATTCCACATTGAGCAAAGCATCGATTCCGGCGCGCTGGTGGTCTCGGTTCCACGTGAGGCCAAAGGCCCGTACGAGTTCGCGCTCCCGCTCGTCGTCCTGAACGGTCATCAGGCAACCCCGAGCGCACGTGCGGCCTGTCGCGCAACGACATAGGCGACGGGTGGGCAAACGCTATTTCCAATCTGGCCTAAAGCCTGATAAACCGCGCCG
Organism: Rhodoferax sp.; assembly: GCA_031392805.1. GTDB lineage: Bacteria > Pseudomonadota > Gammaproteobacteria > Burkholderiales > Burkholderiaceae_C > JANYCG01. Next base: position 1,582 of record JANMVO010000356.1, read on the forward strand.
CTGAAACGCCAATCTGCAGGAAAACCTTGAAGCAGAGCACAGTCACTGATGGACATGCGGAAGTGGCCGTTTTCGGGCGTGTACGTTGCGGCCATCGACCTCGTTGGCTGGACGCCATTGGGCCAAATGTGCAGGTCATTCCAGACTTTCAGTGACGCCTTGCTGTTCAACACGCCGGTCGTATTGCGTGGGCCTGTGAAGCCAGAGCGAAGCGTTGGGGCGACGACGTCAAAGCCAATCTCGGGCAGGCCCAGGGTTTTGCGGGCCGTGTTGCGCGGCAACAGCGGGCCGAACAAGGTGCCCACATCACCATGGGTTGGTTCAGGTTCTACCCATCGGGCCGCATCCCGTGCGGCCCGAAAGCCGACAAAAAAGACGCGGCGTCGCGACTGAGGTACGCCGAAATCATGGGCGGCCAGCTTGAACTTGAATATCGTGTACTGGTTAATCAAGGGGTTGAGAATGTTCTCCTGGATGAACGTCTCGAACTTTCGGTCAAGCATGCCTGGCACATTCTCCGCTATAAAAGCCCGTGGTCGCGTTTGAAGAACACAGCGTACAAAATCAGGCCACATGTTGCGCGGGTCGTCGGCTCCGGCCTGCTTGCCAGCAATGGAAAATGGCTGGCACGGCGGCCCCCCATGGACCACATCGACGCCGCGAAACGGTGTGAAGGCGGCGGCGCGAATGTCGCCAGCTACAGCGCCTGAAAGCACCGCCCAGGCAGGACGATTTGCACGCAGGGTTTCTCCGCATATGTCCAGAATCTCAAGGGAAGCACAGTGCTGAAAGCCGGCTCGCTCGAACCCAATATCCAATCCGCCACCGCCCGAGAACAATGAGAGGCTGGTCAGCCCATTTACATCTAGCTGCGGCATTAAATCGTCAGGGTCCAGGCGCTCGCCCAGGTTGATTCCCCGCACAGGCTTGTCTTCATTGTGGCCGCGCAGCAGCGTCTGTTTCCTCAACTGAGAACGTATGGAAGTCGCACGGTACCGATCCCGTTGTTCGTCGGTCAGGTCGTAAGGCATGGGGCGGTCTCCGAGAGGCGTTTTCGATTCGATGGATGATACGGGAAAACTGTAGTTTTATACAGATAATTGTTTGACTATTGGAGGCAGGCCCGCCTGGTTTTGAATCTGCAATTCCTGTGAATCTTATTGTTTACCTGCGTATTTGCGAAAAACTCCGTGTTTCCCGGCTATTAAAAGGAAAATTCGCCACTAGCCTTTGTTCTGTTTGCATAGTCAGCTATATAAATAGTAGTAAATGGCTTGACGGCATTTCGCCCCTCCGAGACCGCTTCGCAAACCCCAACGCCGTCACACCCATCGCCACACGGCGATCACCAGCAGGGTGCAGCCGGCGGCCACCAGATCATCCAGCATGATGCCAAAGCCCGCCTTGGTCCAGGCGTTCGAATCAGTGTTTGCATCAACGCCATGAAACAACTGATCGGCCCAGCCCACCGGGCCAGGCTTGACTGCGTCAAAAAATCTAAACAGGGCAAAGGCTGTCAACTGACCCCAGAACCCGGCGGGCATCACCAG
>JANMVO010000394.1:0-4640 GCA_031392805.1 Rhodoferax sp.
CTTGGCCCCCGTGATTTCCTGGGTGACAGATATTGATTTAATAGCAGCGTCTTCGATGTAGTCGTCCCAGGTTTTGCCTTTCAGCGATGCATCCGGGTTCCTCCAGCTCACCACAAAGGTGCGATGGCCTTGCGCCACGGCGTAGCGAATGAACGAGTTCTCGGGCTGCAGATCGAGAATATAAAACTTGTTGATGCACGGCGGCACCAGCAGGAAGGGCTTTTCGAAGACCTTGTCGGTGAGCGGCTTGTACTCAATCAGCTGGAACAGCTCGTTCTCGAACACCACCGCGCCTTCGCTGGTGGCCACATTGCGGCCAACTTCAAACAGGCTCTCGTCGGTCATCGAGACATGGCCTTGTTGCATGTCATGCAGCAGGTTCTGCATGCCTTTGGCAATGCTCTCGCCTTTGGTCTCAATCGCTTTTTTCTGCGCGTCGGCGTTGAAGGCCAGAAAGTTGCTGGGTGACGCCGCCGCCATCCATTGCTCAACCGCAAAGCGAATTCGCGCGCGCGTCTTGGTGTCGGCCTCCACCGCATCGGCCAGGCCCATCAGGGTGCGCGCATTGAGCAGGTAAGTGGCGGCTGACAGGGCCGCCATGGGGTTGGCCGACCAGGCTTCGGTCGAAAACCGCTTGTCGCCTGCGATGGGCTCACCCTGCAATCCTTGCGTCCACAGGCTGGAAGCGTCTTTCAGATACTGCTGCTGAAGTTCCTGAAGCTTGTCCTGCGAGAAGCTGACTTGCGGCAGGGCCGCGCCCGGCGCCGAGGGGCCTGCGTCCGATCCCCCTTGGCCCAGGCTCTGAAAGGACTGCATGGCTTCGCGCCAGTTCTCGCCCATGGTTTTCTGAAACTGCTGGGCTGTCTGGGCCCAAGTGTCCGGGTTTTGCTGATTCATGCTGTCTCCTGGCGATTTCTGACAATTGATAATAATCTTAGTGTCTCAGGCTTCGGCTTAAAAAAAATGATATTTTTGAAATAAGTATATCTATGTACATCATTCCTCTTGCCTGGCTGTATGTCGCACTCATGATGGCCGTCGCAGAAGCCACCAATACCAACGGCACGGTGCTCGGCGGCCTGATCACGTTTGTACTCTATGGACTGGGTCCTGTGCTATTGGTGCTTTACCTGATGGGGTCGCCGGCCCGGCGCAAAGCGATCAGGGCGATCAAGGTGAGTGAGGTGAGTGTGGCCGCCGAAGCACCCGATGTAGCCCCAGCGTCAGCGCCAGGCGCGGCCCCAGCCAGTTTCACAGCCAACTCAAGCCCGGCCAAGCCCAATTCAGTTCAGCCGATTTCAGCCCAGCCAGATGCAGGCGGCCATGCGCCCGCTGCCACCCAGAACCTGGGCGTCGCGCCGGTGCGAAAAGAACCGTGACGGATTGCTTGCCGTGCACCACGCGCGGCTGCCATCGTTGCCGTAGATCTGGGTAATGCCCAGGGCGCGCAGACGCAGGCGCGCCAGCCCCGCCAGGTCGGCCAACCATTTGCCAAGGCCCAGCGGGGTGAACATCGACTGCGCGGAGGGGTCGTGCAGCACAAAAGCATCGCGCACTTCGCCGCCGACCTCAAATTTTTGCGGGCCGATGCACGGGCCAAGCCAGACCAGCATTTCATTCGCCAATGACACTTTCAATGAATCTTTCCCTGGCGACGCTTTTGCTATTGATTTTGTATCTATACACGCAATACCGGCGAGGGCCAGCGTCTCATATTGCCTGAAACTTGACTCCAGAACGCCCACCCCATTGAGGCCGGCCAACCCACGCCAGCCCGCGTGCGCCGCGCCCACCACATTGCCTGCCTTGTTGGCGAAAAGCACGGGCAGGCAATCCGCGACCATGATGGTGCAAGCCACGCCAGCGCGCTGAGTGATGCAGGCATCCGCCTGAGAGCCATGCGGCGTGGCCTCGCCGGGCTGCCCTGCCTGGGTGAATTGAATGGCCTGCACGCCATGCTGAATGACCTTCACGCCATGGACCTGTTGCAAGAACACTGGCGTGGCCTGAATGGCCTCGCGCAGCAGCGCCCGGTTTTTGCCCACATTGACCACGTCATCACCAACATGGTCACCCAGGTTCATTGCGTCATAAGGCGCGTGCGACACACCGCCCCTTCGCGTGGTGCAGACGGCGTGAACCTGCGCGGGCACTGGCCAGTGCGGGACGATCCAGTCGGTGTTCACGTCATGCCTTTGGCGGCGCGGCAGGCTGCTAAGCATCAGGGTTCTGAATCAAGCTTCGAAATCAGGGCAACTGGACGGCTGCGCCTTCTGAAAAGCGTCCAGCGCCATGCCCGCGTCAAACGCGGCCATGGTGCGCGGCAGACCCTCAAAGCTCACCTCAAAACGCTGGCCGTTAAAAATCTGGGGTGCCAGACAGCAGTCAGCCACAGTGGGCGTGGCACCGAAGCAATAAACCGACGCCGGCAAACCCTGCTGAGCCCGCTGCAGTTCCAGCGCCTGCAACTGGCGCTCAAAGCTCTCCAGCCCCGAGCGCACCCAGTGGCGGTACCAGGCGTTTTTGGCGTCATCCGCAACCTTGAGTTCTTTCACGAGATACTTTAGAACCCGCAGGTTGTTGAGCGGGTGAATCTCGCAGGCGATGGATTGCGCCAACGCCCGCACCTGGGCCCGGCCGAGCGGATCGACCGGGAGCAGGGCGGCTGTGTCGGGGTATTTTTCGTCCAAATACTCGATGATCGCCAGCGACTGCGACAGGCGCTGGCCATCGACTTCCAGCATGGGCACCAGTGCATCGGCAGATATCGCGGTATAGCCCTCTTTTTTGTGATCGCCACGCGCAATGTGCACCGGCACGTACTCATAGCGCAGGCCCTTGAGCTCAAGCGCAATGCGCACACGAAACGACGCGCTGGAGCGGAAATAGTTGTAAAGCTTCATGACTGAAAGGACAAACCGGAATTGGCTTCCATGAGGACGCCGGCTTGACGCAACGCCTCCACGGTTTTCAAGCAGGCTCTGGCGGCTTCGGCGCCCTTGACGACAAAATGTCCGGCAAAGAAGCGCTGGTGATCTTCGTGCTCATGAAAATTCAACGGCGTCAGCACAACAGACAGAATTGGCACATCGGTCTCCAGTTGAACCGTCATCAGGCCGCTGACCACAGCGTCGGAGACAAATTCATGGCGGTAAATGCCGCCGTTGACGACAAAACCGCAGGCCACGATGGCCGAGTAACCCCCTGAACGCGCCAGCCGCCTGGCCAGCAGCGGCAGTTCGAAAGCACCGGGGACTTCCAGCAAGTCGATGGCCTCGCGTGCAATGCCCAGGCGCTGCATTTCCGCCAAAAATGCGTCACGGCCCTGGTTGACGATGTCGTCATGCCAGCAGGACTGGATGAAGGCAAACCGGGCCGTGTCTGGCACCGCAGACCTGATCGAAGTCTTGATCAATGTGCGTTCTAAACTGCGCTTTGGGGGTTGTTTTTTCTGCATGGCAATCTGACTCATGATGCTCCTTTAAGATCGCTTTTATTTTACGTCTGGCAGAATCCGGACAGGCCTGAGCCATATCCACATGACCGACCCACGTCACCTATCCACGTGAACTATGCACGTCACCTTTCCTCGTTTGGTGTTGGGGCGTCTGCAAAAGTTAACCGGGCAGCTTTGGTGACATTCAGGGGCACCGGTCTCAAGTGGCGATACCTGTGCGCTCCAGCATGTCGCTGACCAGTTCCAGGCGCACCAGCGGATTGTCCAGCGCCATCATGCGCTGTTTTAGGGCCAAAGGCATGGGCAGCAATTCGCACCAGCGGTTGGCAACCCAGGCGCAGTCGTCCAGCTTGTAGGGCGGGCGCAGCGGCATTTGATCGGCGGGCACGGCGCGCTCTTGCAGCGTTCTGATCACCCCGCCCAGGGCACTTGCCACCCGCTTCAGGTCGTCGGGAACGGGAATTGCCTGGTCATCGGGCAAGCGCAACACATCGGCAATCCACAGTCCGTGCTTCAGCTTTTCCTGCCTGGTAATTTGAAACCGCTGCGCGCCGGCACAACGAATCAACATGAGACCCGGCTGCGGCAGCAACAACTCGGTGATGGTCGCCAGCGTGCCCACCGCGTTAAATGACTCGGTGGCAAAGCCGTCGCCACTGGGTGGACCACCGTCTGGTGTGTTGTCGGCCGGCTTTCGCACCTCGGAACCTTCGATCAGCGACACCACACCAAAGGGCGCACCCGCCTTGTGGCACTTCCCGACCATGTCAAGGTAGCGCACCTCAAAAATCCGCAGCGGCAAGTAACCATCCGGGTAAAGCACGGTGCCCAGTGGAAATAGGGGCAGGGAGAGCAATGTGTGGGATTCAGTCATGCAGAATTCCAGAGCCCTGTGAAAAGATTGCAGAATTTGCAGAGATGGCAGTGTTTGACGTGCTCGACGTGTTTGCCATGGCCATCCGCCAGCGTCAATGGAATTCAGTTCGTAATGGCAACCAGCACACTGCATGATGCACGCTCAATCAGCGCACCCGAGATGGAGCCACGCCACCAGCGCGCGGCCCAGCCTTCCAGGTGCTTGTGACCCACAACGATCAGGTCGGCACCAATTTTTAGTGCGTAACGGGTAATTTCATCGACCGTTTCGCCGGTCAGCACCTCTCCGGTGGCCGTGTACCCCGAG
>JANMVO010000397.1:0-11565 GCA_031392805.1 Rhodoferax sp.
TTCCACCCTGGGCATGGCGGCATTTCTGTCGCTGTCGGTCGAGCTAAGCCCGGTCAAACCAGCGGAAGTGCTGGCGCTTGCCATCCGCTACAAACTCTCGGCCTACGACGCCGCCTACCTGTGGCTGGCCGCAGAACTCAAGGCCCCGCTCGCCACGTTTGACGAGCAGCTAGGCCGTGCGGCTCAGGCGCATCTGGCTAGCCTGTGACCACCCCCCAGCACGCCCCGGCCCGTGCCTTGAGCGGCACTGCCTTTGCCACCCTGGTGCTCATCGCCTTGATGATGGGTGCCAACCACGTGGCTGCGCGTTTGGCTTTCAATAACGGGGTGGACGTGGCCACCGCCGTGGCGGTGCGCAGTGTGGCGACGGCCATCGTCGTGTCCCTCCTGCTGGTCATGCAGGGCGCACCCTTGGCAACAACTGCCCGCCACAAGCGCTTTCTACCCGCCATCGGCCTGCTGATTGGCGTGCAGAGCCTGTGTCTGTATTCGGCCGTGGCACGTCTGCCGGTGGCGCTGGCGCTGCTGGCCTTCAACACCTACCCATTGTGGGCGGCGCTTTGGGACCGTGTGCTATATCAGCGCCGTACCGAGCCCGCCGTGCTGAAAGCCATGCCGGTATTGCTCATCGGGCTGGCGATGGCGCTCGACGTGTTTGGCGCAGCGTCCGGGCTGGGTGCCGCCATGCAATGGAGCCGCATCGGCGCTGGCGTGGCGTTTGCGCTGACTGCCGCCGCCACATTTGGCCTGGCCATGATCCTCACGCAACATGAGGCAGGCGACCTGGATGGCCGCCTGCGCACTGCCAGCACCATGACGATCACTGGCCTGATTGCGCTGGCCGCAGTCACCGCGCAAGGCGGCTTTCACTTGCCCCAGGCCGCGCCCGGCTGGTGGGGCCTGGCTGCGCTCACTTTTCTGTACGGCACCGCCTTCACCATCATGTTCACCGTGCTGCCGAAGTTGGGCGTGGCCGGCAACTCGGCCATCATGAACGTGGAACCCGTGTTTGCGCTGGTGCTGGCGTGGCTGGTGCTGGGTCAGGCCATTGCAGCAGTGCAGGTGGCGGGGGCTTTGCTGGTGGTGGGCGCTGTGATGGTGTTGGGCCTGCGCAAGCGCTAAACCAAGGCCAGGACTGGTGACGCACATTGCCCGTCAACGCTGGCCGTCACTCCTCACGCCGGTCATACGCTGGACGCAGGCGCGTTTTTTTTACAACCCCGGACGGTGCGAACAGAATGACAAATTCGCCCGGAGCAGCTTTGGTTTCAGGCGATTTGTCCCGATAGACCCAGACTTCAAAGCCGCTGTCGAACTTGACCACGGTGGCCGGGCCCAGCGCCGCCATGACGTCGGCTCGGGTGTCCTGGCCTATGACGATCATCTCCTTGGCGCGTTGCATTGACAGGCTGGGGTCGCGGAATGGCGGCGCCCGGTTTTCGGAATTGAAAAGCGCGGAAGGCCCGGTGCAGCCGACAAGCCAAAAACAGCACAGGCAAGCGACCAAGGCGCGGAACACGCGGGCCGGATTGAGTAGCGGGTTGCGCACTTCGTCAGTCATTATTCGCCGTCCATGTAGTCAAACTCGACCCGGGTGTCATCGGGCCAGCTGGGGTCGCCCAGCGGCAAGAAGTAGGTGCGGTCCACCAGCACCTCGCAATCGCAATGGGGCAGGTCGTCTTTCAGCCCGGGGTCGTCACTTGCGGCGGCATACAGCTTGTCGATCGCCAGCGCCTCCCTGCGCCCACCAGCTACCAGGGCCACGCTGAACAGGGGCCGGTCTGCAAAAAACAGGTAGAGGGGCGCCTGGCGGTCGCAGTAGGCGGGGGTCTGCAGCAGCGCCGCCGCAATCCGGGTGATGAGACTGGTGCTGTTGGACACCAGGCCTGCCTCCATGCCCACCCGGCATTCAAGACGCAGGTCGCCAAGGCGCCGGGTGTTGGGCGGCAGGCCGGGCGTGCGGATCTCGGTGCGCCAGGTCATGCTTTGCGCCTTGCGGTTCGGAATCACCCGCGCGTCTTCGTCAAAGGCCTGCTGGTTGCGCGGCAGGCTGAAGCTGTGGTCCGGCGCGACGGGCACCTGGAAATCCACGGTGGACCCGATCACGTCTATCTCAATGCTGTCCATGGCAGTCTCGCGCCGGCGCGGCAGCAGCTTGAACCGCAGCGAGGCATTGGGCGACATGGCGCGCTGCCTTTCGAAGAGATTCATGCCCTGGACCATCTTGCGGTAGGACTTTTCGACCGGGTCGCGGTTGGCCTTGGCTGAGATCGTTACTGCTGGCAGCGCCCAATCGCTTGACTCCGGCTTTTCCGGCTTTCCCTGCTTCTCCGGTTTCTCCGGTTTCTGTTGCGCAACCGCGCCCGCGCAGAGCGCTGCACAGGCCAACGCCCCTGCCAACTGCGTCGCGACGCGATGGAGAAACAAGCGGGAGTTTTGAATGGAACCTCCTGTGAAGCAGAAGACCATGGTAAGCCGCATGAACATTCCGCGCTGTAGGACGGCGGCGGCATTGTTCATTCTCAACCGGCCCTCACTTTGGCCCCAACACCGCACTTGATCAAAATCACCCGCCGCCCCGCCCGCAGGTGTTCAGCGCCAGGCAGAGCATCCCCTTCAACGAAAACCACATCAAGCAGTTGCACCAGACGCTCTTGCGCCACAGCGAAAAAGACACGCGCCACCGGGGTCAGTACAAAACCAACACCAACAGCGTCGCCGCCTTTGATGACAAGGGGGTGCAAATCGGCATCGTGTTCGAGACGGCCTCCCTCTTTGACACGCCCCGCCTGATGGCCGAACTGGTGGACTGGGTCACCCAGGAGCGCAACACGGCGCACCTGCATCCGCTGCTCGTCATCGCGGTCTTTGTGGTGGTTTTTCTGGAAATCCACCCCTTCCAGGACGGCAACGGGCGCCTGAGCCGCGTGCTGACCACCCTGCTGCTGATCCAGGCGGGTTATGCCTATGTGCCCTACAGCTCGATGGAAGGCGTGATCGAAGCGAACAAAGAGGGCTATTACTTGGCCTTGCGCCAGACGCAGGAGTCTATCCGCACCGAGGCACCCAATTGGCAACCGTGGTTGATGTTCTATCTGCGCAGCTTGTTTGAGCAAGTGCGCAGGTTGGAAAAAAAGGTAGAACGCGAAAAGATCGTGCTGGCCGCCTTGCCGCAACTGCAACTGCACATTGTGGAGTTCGCGCGCAAGCACGGACGTGTGACCATTGGCAACGCCATCCAACTCACCGGGGCTAGCCGCAACACCTTGAAGCTGCACCTGCGCAGCCTGGTGGAGCGTGGCCATCTCAAGCAGCAGGGCGGCGGGCGGGGGGTTTGGTATGAGTTGCGATGAATTTCAAGGACGATTGATGCATCAAACAAGTTTTGTGTACACTTAGATTCACAAATTTCAACCCACAAGTCAAAGGCTCAGCATCATGGAAACCACCAAAGTAGGCATTCGCGAATTCCGCGCGGGCATGGCGGAGTTTCTCGCGTCCAGCACGCCCGTCGCCGTTACCCGCCATGGGCAAACCGTGGGCTATTTCATCCCTACACAAGGCCAGGTGGACGCAGACATTGCGGCGCTGAAAAAGGCCAGCAAAACCCTGGACAAGTTGCTTGCGGCAAAAGGCGTTGACGTTGAAGAGCTTGTTGCCGATTTCAAAGCAGTCCGCAGACAGGCAAGCCCCCGCAAAAAGCCAAAAACAGCAGCGGCATGAGCAACAAGGCGATCGTTCTGGATGCCAACATCCTGATTCGGGCGGTGTTGGGCAAGCGGTGCGGGAAATTCTTATTGAGCACGCGGCCACGGTCAAATTCTTTGCGCCTGATACAGCTTATGCCGATGCCCGAAAACACTTGCCTGCGCTGCTGACAAAGCGCGGCGTCAGCTGCTCTGCCGCAATCAAGGTTCTCGACGGTCTGGAGTCGATTGTTCAGCCCATCGATTTTGAGCTTTACGCAGGGCAGCGACAACAAGCCCTCCAAAGATCGCCATTCGTGATGCCGACGATTGGCCTGTGCTGGCCTGCGCCATGGCGATAGGCTGTCCGGTTTGGACGGAAGACGCTGATTTCTTCGGCACCGGCGTAGCCATCTGGACGACCGACCGTGTCGAGTTGTACTTGGCGGGCTGAGACATGCAAGGACACCCATGAAAATCCTGATCCTGGGCGCCGGCGGGACAGGCGGCTACTTTGGCGCCGCCATCGAACGTTACCGCGCGATGGTGTCCGCCCCAGGCTCTGCGCTTACCGCATCAATGCTGCGCGACCTGGAAAACGGCGGGCCCATTGAAGCGGACCACATTGTGGGCTTCATGCTGGAGAAGGCGCGGGCGCATGGGGTGGATGAGGGGATGCTGGCGGTGGCTTATGCGCATTTGAAGGCGTATGAGGCGTGGCGGGGGCGCTAAGCTGCGCTGATCATGCAGGCCGCTGCCAAGTTGCCCTGGAAGCCCAGTCCGATGGTGCGCCCATCGCCTTCAGCCCCGCAGGGGTTCCCGTGCTTAGCAGAGTATGCAAACGGTTCGGCCAAGTGCTGTCTGGGCTGATGGTTCTGATGCACCAAGCCAGCATGACCAGTGTGTTGTAGATCCGCCGGTCCTCAGAGGCATTGAACTGCGCCGCCAACTCCGCCGGGCGCTTGGGCAATGTCATGGTGAAAGTCAGTTTGCGGTTCCACACGCGGCAATGGTGGGCGCACAAATTGCGAACGTGCGTCAGGTGGTGGGCGAAAGCGCAAACCACCACTTCGTCCAGCCCCAAGCGATGCGCCATCGCCTGGCGGTCATTGCGCAACTTGACGTTGCCAAGCCACTTGGAGAACTGCCCCAAGGTCAGCAACTCAGAAATTGCCCAAATGGGTGGCCTTGAAGGCTGGGTGTATTTGTTGCGGTAATGTTGAACAAAAGTTTCTTTGCCGCGCCGCAACTCATCGTCCACATTTTGCAAACACGCGTCATAAATGGCCGGCTTTTGAAACAGGTGCCCCTGCAGGTAAGCATGCGACCCATACCGCTCGGCCAACACTTGCGCCCAATGCGTGCGCATGGCGATTTCAACCCTCTCAATAGCCTCCAAGATCAGCAAGCGCAACTTGTGGTCAAAGACATACAGCCTAACCACGTTGTCAAAATCAGTGCCTGGCCTGAAAGCATGCTCCGCATCTGGGGGTAGCGCTGCGGGCAGGGCTTCAAACGGCAGCCAGTAGGCGCGCAAGCGGTAATAGTTGATGTGCTGCAACACACGCGCCGCACGCACTTCATCGGCAATCACCATTCCACGGCCTTGGAGCAGACGAATCGGCTCGGGCACGGCCAATGGCGGCTTGTTGAAAAGCATCAGTTCATCCTCGCCTGTGTGGTTATTCGCTACCCAAAAAAGAAACCCGCCAGGGTGCGCATCGTAGAGAGGCGTGGCGGGTGTTGTTACTCACGATTGTATAACTTTGATAGCAACCGATCATAGATTTTTGCTATCGAAAACCCGCTGCCAACGGGCATGCCAAGGAAGCGGAAAGATGCCCAGAATATGCGCGAACTCGGCAAGCCCTTTGCCAACACCGTGCTGGACTGGCGCATGCCTGATACCATCATGCTCGACATGTGGGAGAAGCTGACGTTTTTGTCCACCCTGGCGGGCATGACTTGCCTGATGCGCGCATCGGTGGGCGACATACTGGCCGCGCCCGGCGGCGCACAGGCCATCACCCGCTACCTGGACGCGTGCATCGCCATCGCCACCCACGAAGGCTACGCCCCGCGCAGCGCCGCCATCGAACGTTACCGTGCCATGCTGTCCACCCCAGGCTCTGCGCTGACCGCGTCAATGCTGCGCGACCTGGAAAACGGCGGGCCCATCGAAGCGGACCACATTGTGGGCTTTGTGCTGGAGAAGGCGCGGGCGCATGGGGTGGATGAGGGGATGCTGGCGGTGGCTTATACGCACGTGAAGGCTTATGAGGTGCGGCGGGGGAGGTAGGCGTTCAGACTTACCATCGCCAACTGTTGCAATCACCCTAAGGGCGTCCTAGCCACAATCGAAATCTGCTTCCGGATCAATATTGGTCGAGGCTCGGAATACCCTATCGCGGCACGCGAAAGGCCTACTGAATGTCGGTCTTTAATTCTCGCGAAAATGGGCCACGAAAAGCCGACTACGAAAAGGCGAACCTGTTTGAACGATTTCTATCATCCGGATGATGAGTGCGTGCATTTGTGGCACCCTTCAGGCCTTGACTGAGTATTTGGCGGTTAAACTCGGTCGTAGAGAAAATCTGCGACTAAGTGCATAGACAAAAAAAACAAGAATCTAACAGTGACAGCTACCGACACGCCAACAACGAGTCTCAAAGGATATAAATATCCGCCTGTCACAGAGGCCGTTATAGGCGTCAATTTCACTGAAGATCTGAGCAAAACTCTGTTGAAGTCAGTCAGCGACAAGCTGGCCAAAAACTACCCTAGTCATCAGCCTGTCCAGAACATCAGTGTGAATCTCGATTTGAGCCCCAATGCCGGCAAAGATCGCAAGACCTTTACTGAGACTGCTGAAGGACATCGACGCTCGTCGCCTGACATGACCGAACTTGCACTGGCCCTGTCAAATTCTTTAGTGGTGTCTCAGCTTGCTCCTTATCCCGGCTGGGTCATTTTTTCCAAGCGCTTCATGAGAGATTGGAAGCATTTGAAAAAGACGTTAGGTTATCGTCAAATTAAGCGAATTGGTGTTCGCTACATCAACCGTATCGATATTCCGGTCACTGAGGAGGTGGTTCACCACGAGCAGTTTCTTAACGTATTTCCTCGTATCCCAGATATGCTGAGCCCGCTGATAGCAGGAGCCGTCCAGACAATCTCTTACTTCGAAGACATCAAGTGCAAGCTGACCTTGAACTCGGGCGTTGTTGAATCTCCGATCCTCAACCACATGTCTTTTCTCCTAGATTTGGATGTCGGTCGTGAAATTGATGTGCCGCAGAAGGATACGGATATTTTCGAGCTTTTAGAAAAGATGCGGCTGAAGAAGAATCAAGTATTTGAGGCCTGTATAAGTCAGCGCACCAGGGATGAGATTTTTAACGGGGACCGAAATGGCAAATGACCTAATTCCCTCGAAACAGCCAGCGACATATACATTTGGTGGGCTGACTAAGCAAGCTTTTCTTCCAGACTATTACCAGAGCCAGGCACCCATTTACAGTATGCGGGCGGCAGAGCTACCTCAATACTTGAGTCCTCGGACGCAAGAGATTAAAAGCCGCATTCAGCAATTGCGTAGTCCCCTGGCACCCTCAATGCTGGGTTCGCATGTGCATGTACGCAGTATCGAAGAAGCGCTGTTCGACGCGACGGCCGGTGTCAAGGTGATGACTTCGCAAGTCGCGATGTATCTGGATTCACAATGGCGAAGCAAGCTTTTCAAGCAGATCGACTTCCTTCACGATATAGACGAATGGGAGCAAGGCGATGAACCCCTTCAACGGGAGTCATTTGCGACATTCCTCAAAGCGATTTGCGAACTAAAGCCAAAAAAAGGACCGGGTTTGGGTCTCACACCTACAGGGCAGCTTATCGCTGCGTGGACGGTAGGCAGTAGTCGACTGACAATTGAATTTCTAGGCAACAGCCGCGTAAAGTGGGTGATCTCACGCATGATCGACGGTGAGATTGAACATTATGTAGGCGACACAACAGTGAATCGCTTGGCAACTGGACTTGTGCCCCACCACACTGAAGAGTGGTTCGAATAAATGACCGTCAAGCGTGGTAACTCCCTACCTGGGTCGGATCACATTATGAGGTACGTGCCACCGGCACGGTTGCGCAGAGATGAGGACGGCAATGTAATAGGAATCCTGCCAGTAGCGTTTGCCCACCGAACAAGCGAGGACGCTCTCTCGGTCAATTGGTTGGAATTTTTCAAGAAAGACAAAGCGTCTAATTTACGTGATTGTGTAGAAGCCCAGCGTGCAACATTGAAGGTTGGGAAAAATTGCATATATGCCGTGGCCGTCGTTGACAAAGTGAAACAGGTTTGTGTGAAGAAGCAAAAAACTGTGCGGATCGTGTATCACCCAACAAAGGGGAATCCGGCCCATTCAGTTCTCCACGTGCAGCATAACGAAGACCTGAATGTCATGTCCGATCTTGCGCTTGAGTTCGAGAAAGAGATGCATCCGAACTCAACGTTTTAGGGAGTCTCATCGCTGCCATGGCCCTCATGTTTTATAAGGCTGGCAACGTCCACCTGCGCAGCGCTCAGGGTGTAGTAGCCCAATATGAACCGGGGCGCTGCTGAATCGGTCAGTAAAAAGAAAGTGCTGATGCCTTTGCGGCGATGCTGGGCGGCAAAACGGTGCAGGTATTCTTCAAACGCGTCGGACTGATTTCTTTGCTGCAACCAATGCGCCTTTAAGTGCAGGGTTGGGCTTGGATGCACCGCCCAGTGCTTTTGAAAACGCCGCAAAATCACGTTGCGAGAGGGTGACGCGCGACTCGGAGTCGAGCATGGTCAATGCTTTTTTTTTGGCTACGGAGAGGGCAACCGGGTCTTTGTCAGCAGCGTTCATGGTGAGGTCAATACGAACAGTGGCGGGGATGGAAAGATATCATCGTTTGCCTGCCTCTTCTGAACCACCCCATGCTCATCCCCACCCTGCTCGCCCAGATCGCCTTTGGGCTGATCGCCATGACCATCTGCCTGCCTTCCATGCAGGAATGGGGCGCCCTGTTTGGCGCCACCCAGGCCCAGGTGCAGTTGACCTTCAGCGGCTTCGTGGTGGCGTTTGGCGTGTTCCAGCTTGTATATGGCCCGCTGTCAGACCGTTATGGCCGCAAGGGGGTGCTGGTGTCGGGGCTGGCCTTGATGGCTCTGGGTTCTCTGGTCGCCGCGCTGGCCCCCAGCCCGGACGTGCTGATTGATGCGCGTGTCCTGCAAGGGGCCGGCAGCGCCGCTGGCACGGTGGTCGGCCGCGCCATGGTGCAGGACAAGTTTCAGGGGCCGCAGCGCACCAAGGTGATGGCCTACATCGGCATGGCGATGGGCCTGTCGCCGCCGCTTGCTGCCGTAGTGGGCGGGCAATTGCATGTGCGCTTTGGCTGGCAGGCCAACTTTATTCTCGTTATGGTGCTGGCCTTGTTGATGCTGGCCGCGGCCCGGCGGGGCTTGCCCTGCCAGGCGCGCACTCGCCCGGCAGGATTGGAAGAAGGGCATTGGCTGGCCGGCATGCTGCGGGCCTATGCCGCGCTGCTGCGGCACAAGTCGCTGGTGCTTTATGTGCTGATCCTGTGCATGACCACGGCGGCGTTTTATGTGTTCCTCTCCGGCGCGCCCATCGTGCTGGGCCGCTACGGCGTGGAGCCGGATGGCATTGGCTGGTACATCATGGTGGTGCCGATGGCCTACATGGCCGGCAACTTCCTCACCAGCCGCCTGATCCACGGCAAGGGCGAGCGTTGGGTCATGGCCCTGGGCCAGGTTTCGACGCTGTCAGGTGTGTTGTTGATGCTGGGCCTGGCACTGATGGGGCTGGACTCGCCGCTGGCCTTCACCTTGCCTTTGATGTTGCTGGGCGCGGGCCATGGGTTCCTGATGCCACCCACCCTGGCGGGAACGGTTGGCGTGGTGCCAGCGCTGGCCGGCTCTGCTGCGGCGCTGGCGGGCCTGATGCAGCAACTGATGGGCGCATTGGGCGGCTACAGCGTGGGGCTGGTGCCACACCAGGGTTCGCGCAACCTGGGTATGCTGATGCTGGGCTTCACACTTTGCGCCCTGGGCGCGCACATTGCGCTGCGCCGCCAGCGGTCTCATGCGTTTGCGTCAAAATGATTCAGAATTTTCTGCAACAAACGATGGAGCCCCCACCATGAGTGACACCCCCGACTACACGCCACCCACCGTCTGGACCTGGAACAAAGGCAACGGCGGCCGTTTTGCCAACATCAACCGCCCCATTGCGGGGCCGACCCATGAGAAGGATCTGCCGGTGGGCAAACACCCGTTTCAGTTGTACTCGCTGGCCACGCCCAATGGCGTGAAGGTCACCGTGATGCTGGAAGAGCTTCTGGCGCTGGGCCATGCCGGCGCGGAGTACGATGCCTGGCTCATCAGCATTAACGAGGGTGACCAGTTCGGCAGCGGCTTTGTGGCGGTGAATCCCAATTCCAAAATACCGGCGCTGCTGGACCGCAGCGGTCCCACGCCGATACGGGTGTTTGAGTCGGGCGCCATCCTGCTGCACCTGGCGCAGAAGTTCGGCGCTTTTTTGCCGACCGACGGCGCAGCACGCGCCGAATGCCTGTCGTGGCTGTTCTGGCAGATGGGCAGCGCGCCCTACCTGGGCGGCGGCTTCGGCCACTTCTACGCCTATGCTCCGACAAAGATGCAATACCCGATCGACCGCTTCGCCATGGAAGTCAAGCGCCAGATGGATGTGCTGGACCGCCGCCTGGCCGAGAGCCCTTACCTGGCGGGTGATGAGTACACCATTGCTGACATGGCGGTCTGGGCCTGGTACGGCACGCTGGCCAAGGGCCAGCTCTACGAAGCCGGTGAGTTCCTGCAGGTGCAGAGCTACACCCACGTACTGCGCTGGACCGACCAGATCGCCCAGCGCCCGGCTGTGCAGCGGGGCCGCATGGTGAACCGAACCTGGGGCAAGCCGGAAAGCCAATTGCCCGAACGCCATGCTGCCAGCGACTTTGACGCTCAGGTCAAGCCATGATCATCGTGCAGGCAAGTACCACGCCCCGTTCTCAAACGCCACCCCAAATTCAAACTTCTCCCCCACCTGCGGGGTGACCAACTGCACGCCTTGCCTAGCAGCAGCCAGGGTACGCACCACGGGCTCGGCCCAGTTGTGGTAGCCAGGTTGAAGGTGGCCCACTGCACGGGCAGCATGGTGGTCGCACCCAGGTCTTTGTGCCCGTGCACGGCGGCCTCGGGGTTCATGTGGATGTCGAGCCAGGTGTCGCCATAGGCGCCGACCTTGATCAGCGCCAGCGCGGGCGCGCCCAGGCGTTCGCGTATCTGTTGAAAGTGGCCCGCGTAGCCGGTGTCTCCGCTGAAGTAGGCTGAGTAGCACGGGCCTTTCAGCATCCAGGATGCCCGCAGCGTGCTGTTGTCCATGCTTTTGCGCCTCAGCAGGCGAGACCCGCCAATCTGGCAGGGCAGAGCCTGAGCGTTGACGGCCTCAAATCCGCATTTGCGTAGGCACCGACACTGAAGTGGACGGTAGTTCCATTCGGCAACCCCCTCTTGCCAAGACCCGTTTCTTGATATAAATCGGTGCCTGCAGCAGCAGGCGGGTTCTCGGATCCATGTTGGCCCGCGCTAAGCCGCCGTGGTCACCGGCACCTTGCGCACGACTTCAGCCTCGCGTATCGGCAGATGTATCAGCGCCGCACCCACCGCCAGCATGATGTCGATGTACCAGACCCAGTCGAAGCTGCCGGTCGCCTCAAACACCCTGCCGCCCAGATAGGCCCCGAAAAACCCGCCCACCTGATGGGTCAGCATGACCAAACCAAACAGGGTGGCCATGTTGGCCGTCCCAAAGAA
>JANMVO010000416.1:0-3519 GCA_031392805.1 Rhodoferax sp.
CGTCAATTTGCTCCAGGCAGCGCTCGATGCGCTGGCGGTCTTGGGGTTTGGGTTCCATCTCGCGTCTCCTCGGTGTTGAAAACCGAGAGGGTGGACGAGGCGGGGATTTCACGCAAGGGTGGTGGGGGCCGGACGCTTACCATGCACCGCACTTTCTGTGCCGATGCCGAACGTCATATGCAGCTTGCGGGGATGCTGCGCTTTCGTGAAATCCGGATTGAACGAGGCGACAAGTGATCCGACGATGACTTCGATCAGCTTTGCTCGGGGGCGCCCGAATTCGAGACATAGGACTGCCAATCACTGGTTGGCTTGGCCTTGGATGACGCCAGACCCGACTGCCGATACGAAGACTCCATTAACCTCGCTTCATCGATCAACGCTCCGACGGATGTGATGTCGCCAGGTCTCGGTACGACTCAGGTCATAAAGGCTGCCCGTTCCGACCAGGAGGGTGCTGATGACCACGACAGTAGCTGCGGACGCAGCATCTATGGGCTGCGTGAAGCGGGTTGAAGTTGGCATGGCGTACATCTTGTTCGCTCCCGTTGATGTCAAGCCCAAACCGCCCGCGCGTGGGGTGACGTGGTTGCTTCAAAAACGAGCTTGATCCAATGCCTGCGCGCGCAGGCGCGATGCAAGCCGCTGTTGCTGCAGCCCGGAAGCTTTCGCGTTGTCCGGCAATTTGATGCTCCAGTCTTCGCCAATCATGGATACATCGCTATAAAAAGTATAGTATATTGGTCAGTCAACAATATTTGCCGGGTCGAGCGTCCGAACCCGATGGTCAACGTTGTAGCCGCCATATTCGGTGTAGCGCAGCAAGTGCCGCTCGCATTGGCTGCAATGCCAGACATCACAGCGGTTGTAGGGGAAGAACGCCAGCGCAATCGGTGCGTCTGGCGAGTCGTAGCGGGTGCCGTGCAGGTGCTGCTCTTCGAAGCTGGGCTCATCCAGCGCCATGTCGCGCAAGCTGCCGATATGGCTCATCTGCTGTGCCGGCCAGCGGTATTCGGCCAGACTTTCCCAGCCTGCGCAGTTGCCTACGGCGCACTGGCAGGCACGAGGAGGCGTTTGACTGGCGACGGCCACCCGGAGATCGGCGGCGGATTGAATGAATTTCAAAGTGGTTACTGGCAACACCGGATGGCACAAAAAGGCCCGCGCGATGTTGGCATCGGGCGGGCAGGGAATGGGTTACAAAACTGAGTCAACGCCAATTCAGCGTGACAATTCAGCGTTTCAGTCAGCGCTGAATCAGCGTTTCCCCAGCGGCTGAACCTCGCGCTGGACCGAACCATTGAACAACTGGCGCGGGCGGCCAATCTTGTACTCGGGGTCACCAATCATTTCATTGAGTTGCGCAATCCAGCCCACGGTGCGCGCCAATGCGAAAACTGCAGTGAACAAGGGCACCGGGATGCCAATGGCGCGCTGCACGATGCCCGAGTAAAAATCAACGTTGGGATAGAGCTTGCGCGACACAAAATACTCATCTTCCAGCGCAATTTTTTCCAGTGCCATGGCCAGTTTGAACAGCGGGTCGTTCTCCAGGCCCATTTCCCTGAGAACTTCCTTGCAGGTTTCCTGCATCAACTTGGCTCGCGGGTCGTAGTTCTTGTAAACGCGGTGGCCAAAACCCATCAGCTTGACGCCAGAGTTCTTGTCCTTGACCTTGTCCATGAATTCGCCAACCTTGCCGATGCCGCCCATTTTCTGAATATCTTCGAGCATGTTCAAACACGCTTCATTGGCACCGCCATGCGCGGGGCCCCACAGGCAGGCCACGCCCGCCGCAATCGCTGCAAACGGGTTGGTGCCCGATGAGCCGCACAGTCGCACGGTGGAGGTGGAGGCGTTTTGTTCGTGATCGGCGTGCAGCGTAAAAATGCGGTCTACCGCACGTTCCAGAACCGGGCTCACCTTGTATTCCTCGCACGGGGTCGCAAACATCATGTGCAGGAAGTTGCCGGCGTAGCTCAAGTCGTTGCGCGGGTACATGTAGGGCTGGCCCACGGTGTATTTGTAGGCCATGGCCACCAGCGTGGGCATCTTGGCAATCAGGCGGATGGCGGCGATCTCTCGGTGCTCGGGATTGTTGATGTCAGTGCTGTCGTGGTAGAAGGCCGACAGGGCTCCCACCAATCCGGTCATGATGGCCATGGGATGGGCGTCGCGGCGAAAGCCTCGCAGGAAGAACTGCATCTGCTCGTTGACCATGGTGTGCATGGAAACCAGCCGGCTGAACTTTTCCTTGCCTTGCGCGTTCGGCAACTCTCCGTACAGCAGCAGATGGCAGGTTTCCATGAAGTCGCATTTGGTCGCGAGCTCCTCAATCGGGTAGCCACGGTACAGCAGTTCGCCCTTGTCACCGTCAATGTAGGTGATGGCGGACTCACACGACGCCGTTGACAGGAAGCCGGGGTCATAGGTGAACATTCCCGTCTGCGCGTACAGCTTTCGAATGTCGATGACATCGGGTCCCAGGGTACCCTGGTAGACTGGCATTTCAACGCTGGGGCTGCCGTTGCTGAACGACAGGGTGGCTTTGTTATCTGCTAATTTCATTTTTGCCTTTCAAGGGGTTTCCCGCAACATACTTAAAACTTCACGCACATCAGCCCGGTCCAGACCGGTATCGACAATTGCAAGCGACTTTCGTGCCAAATGCAGGTCGAGCAAATCATTGTCACTCAGTTCCATCAACGCGCTTAAGCCCTGCGATTGCCCAATTGTCAGGCTCGACTCAAAGCGATTGAAAAACCGCGCAATGAAAAGATCGTTCTCAAGCAGCCCGCGGCGGCACCGCCATTTGAGCCGACTGAGTTCTCTTTCTCCGATCAACTCGTTTTCGATTTTGTGCATGTTCTCAGCCAGGGATGTGCAATTCTCCGCCGGGCCGCCCTAAGAAAATTAGCTTCCTGTGGGGCAACACGCAGGGGTACGCTGGGGTCATCTCAGACCGTTCTCAGCACCATCATTTCCTTGATCTTGCCAATCGCCTTAGTCGGGTTCAGCCCTTTGGGGCACACATCCACACAGTTCATGATGGTGCGGCAACGAAACAGGCGGTACGGGTCTTCAAGGTTGTCAAGACGCTCGGCGGTGCCTTCGTCCCGGCTATCGGCAATGAAGCGGTACGCCTGCAACAAGCCGGCCGGGCCAACGAACTTGTCGGGGTTCCACCAAAAGCTTGGGCAGGCGGTGGAGCAGCTAGCGCACAGAATGCATTCGTACAAACCGTTGAGCTCGTCGCGCTCTTCGGGGCTTTGCAGACGCTCTTTCTCGGGCGGCACGTTATCGTTGATCAAATACGGCTTGATCGAGTTGTACTGCTTGAAAAACTGCGTCATGTCCACGATCAAATCGCGGATTACCGGCAGGCCGGGCAGCGGTTTGAGCGTGATGGTGCCGGTCAACGTGCGCATGTTGGTCAGGCAGGCCAGGCCGTTTTTGCCGTTGATGTTCATGGCGTCCGAGCCACACACGCCTTCGCGGCATGAGCGGCGGAATGAAATC
>JANMVO010000428.1:0-2576 GCA_031392805.1 Rhodoferax sp.
GCTTTGCCGTCACCAGCGCGCAACGCTCCGGTGCCATTCCTGAGCTTCCCACGATAGAAGAGGCTGCTCAGCTCAAGGGCTTTGATGCCAGCAGTTGGTTTGGCCTACTGGCCCCGGCGGGCACCCCGCCCGAAGTGGTCAGCCGGGTTCACCAGGAAGTTGCCAAGGCGCTGGCCAGCCCGGCGGTGAAGGAAAAGCTGCTGGCCCAAGGGGCCATCCCCAGCGGCAACACACCGCAGGAGTTTGCAAAATTCATTGATGCTGAAATCAAGAAATGGGCGCCGGTGGTCAAGGCATCTGGCGCCAAGGTGGATTGATTTCCGCCAGGGATTTCGGCGCCTGCATGCCGAACACCCAATCTTAAAATTTGTTGCAAAAAATACGGGACGAATGCATCGCGCCGTACTCTGGTGAACCCGTGGCGAAAGTCGCCACCACACCGCCCGCTACGTTTATTTCAATCGACGCCGATTGCGAACCGCAATGGAGCCCAACAATTCCGCCGCCAGCAGCGTGATTGTTCCAGGCTCGGGAACTTGCTGGATTGCAATGTCTGAGATCACCAAGCCGCTGCCGATGGCGCCAATGGATGTCGCGGCACCGTTTCCCAGGTTGATGCTGAACAAACTGGAACCGCCACCGTCCGCAGTCAGAGACGCAAAGGCCTGGTTGCCGAAAAAGAAGATGTCAAATCCAACTTGGTCGCTGGTATTGAACCCGAGTGAGCCAACGGTGTTCAGGGGATTCTGAATGACCAACACGTCCAGCTTCGAGTCGATGCCGTACAGCGTGGTTGTGATGCTGCCATCGCAGCGACGGCGGTCTGTACGCCAGCGCACAGACGCGTCACCTAATTTGCGTAGACACTGGTTGAGATAGCCTGCCATCCCCTGTGTCACATTAACCGGAGAATTAACCATGTTACGCAACACCAACGATCTTCATGACTACGCCATTCAGGCAACCGACGGCAGCATTGGTCACGTGAAAGATTTCTATTTTGATGACCAGGCATGGGTCATTCGCTACCTGGTTGTCGATACCGGCACCTGGCTAGCCAGCCGAAAGGTGCTGGTCTCGCCAATGGCAATCGGATACCCGGACTGGACTGGGAAAGTGTTCCCCGTTTCAATGACCAAGGAACAGGTAAGCAACAGCCCCGACATTGACACTGACAAGCCGGTCTCGCGCCAGCACGAAATGGAGTATCTGAATTACTACAGCTACCCTTACTATTGGGGTGGCACCGGGCTCTGGGGCGGTGAGATGGGGCCGAACATGATCATGCCCGGCCATGAAGCCCATTCAGCGGCACCGGTTCCCTTACGGTCAGAATCGCAAACAGCCCAACACGAGACGCAAGCCCTGGCGCGCGAACATGACGACCCCCATCTACGCAGTTGCAAAGTGGTGATGGGCTACCACATTCATGCCACCGACGGCGACATCGGGCACGTGCAGAGCTTGCTGGTGGATGGCGAAACCTGGGCCATTCGTTACCTGGTCGTGGACACCAGCAACTGGTGGCTCGGCCACAAGGTCTTGATTGCGCCACAGTGGGTTCAGGACATCAGTTGGCCAAGTACCAAGGTATCGGTCAATCTGACCCGGCAAGCGGTGCAAGACGCGCCGGCTTACAACCCATCCGAGCCCTTTGACCGGAAGCAGGAAGACAGTTTTTTCAAACACTACAAGCGTGCCAATTATTGGGATCATTGAAAGAATTCGTCAAAAAATCATCGCCATCATCATCGCCACGCAGCGTGCTCGAATCACCGGGCCGGATCCCTATTTCAGGAACGGCGGAAAAACAGGCAATATTCCCATGGGTCCGTGCCTGCTCGAGTAACTAGATGATCGTCTGGTTGACATCATCTGGCGCGCGCGGGCAAAGCCCAGCCGCCGTGCCAGTTGAAGAAGTTGAAGCGGCGGCGGCTCACCACACGGCGCTCAGAGCGCCTTGCACTGCATCCCGCCAGCGCACCCAAAAACGGCATATTGGCTATTTCCGCCTCCCTTAGAAAGCAGCCGCCCCTGTTTTTTCCGCACGTCCAGCGGGGATGAAATTGACTGGCTGCTCGAAGTGCCCGGCGGGCGGTTGCACGCCATTGAGATCAAGCACTCGGCTATGCCCAAGCTGGGCAAGGGATTTGCCGAAGCACCGCATGTTCTCAAACTCGACAGGGGCTTTGTCATCGCGCCTGTGAATGAACCCTACGCGCGGCTCTAGCGAGCAAAGGTTCTGCGTTGAGCAATTTGGCGGAGATTTGCCTGCGCAGTGCCTTGGCGCATGAGCGCGCGCTCTGCACGTTTATTTGGCTGGCGCGACGACGATGGTTTGGACGCCCGACGTATGCAGCATGTTCGCATTCGCCCTGCGCCCGTGTGTCCGACGCTGGTCCCCTCGCCCCTTCGGGGAGAGGGTTAGGGTGAGGGGGGGATGCCCGCGTTTGGGTTCAACATTCTTCAGACCAGCAATAGCCATCCCGCGCAATCATTGCACTGGCAGCACTGGGGCCCCAGGTACCAGCGCAGTACAGGCGCGGGCCCTGCATGTCGGAGGTCCAATGCGCCAG
>JANMVO010000459.1:0-4244 GCA_031392805.1 Rhodoferax sp.
AAACCTGCAGGGCTTTCGCGGTGTGTATCTGGAAACGGCCCAACGCCTGAAGGCGCAACAGGGCAAAGGCAGCAAAGGCGATGGTGGGCCCGCAACCGACGTGGACCAGCTCGACTTCGAGTTCGTGCTCTTCGCCTCTGCCGTGATTGACTACGACTACATCATGGGCCTGATGGCCCGCTTCTCGCAGCAGGGGCCTGGCAAGCAGAAGATGAGCCGCGAGCAGTTGATTGGCCTGATCCAGGCCGATGCCAAGTTCATGAATGAGCGCGACGAGATAGCCGCCTATATCGCGACGCTCAAGGCCGGTGAGGGTCTGAGCGAAGCCGCCATCCGCGACGGCTATATCCGCTTCAAGAATGAGAAGGGCGCCGCCGAATTCAGCGCCATTGCGGGTCGGCACCGTTTAGCGCCCGCCGCCCTGCAGGCCTTTGTGGACGGCATCTTGCAGCGCATGATTTTTGACGGTGAACAGCTCAGTGACCTGATGGCCCCGCTGGAACTGGGCTGGAAGGCCCGCAGCCAGGCCGAACTGGCGCTGATGGCAGACCTGGTGCCCCTGCTGACCAAACGTGCCCTGGGCCGTGATATCTCAGGGCTTAGTGCGTATGAGCAATAAGTCGAGAACCAGCGGTCGAAACGAAGACAGCAAATCAGCGCTGGCGCCCAAGGTGCGCTTTCCGAATTTTAAGGATGGGCCGCATTGGAAATCGCGTGAGCTCGGTCCAATGACGATAAAGGTTGGTAGTGGAATAACTCCCGCTGGAGGCGATAAGAATTACAAAGTGAAAGGGCGGCCGTTTGTCCGTAGTCAGAACGTTGGTTGGGGAGAGCTAATTTTAGATGATGTGGCTTTTATTGACGAGAACATGCACCGGTCTTTCGATTCAACTGAAATAAAGACGTCTGACGTCCTTCTAAATATTACTGGGGCGTCAATTGGAAGAAGTGCAGTCGCGGATTCAAGAATCGCTGCCGGCAATGTAAATCAACACGTTTGTATCATTCGCGTCAAACCAAGCGAGCTGGACCCGTTCTTACTGAATCAATATTTTATTTCAGAATATGGTCAAAGGCAGATTGGTAGCTTTCAAGCAGGCGGTAACAGGCAAGGCCTTAATTTTGCGCAGATACGGTCGTTTCTGATCCCGCTTTCTCAGTCCCTTCTCGAACAACAAAAAATCGCCGACTGCCTCAGTTCCGTGGACGAGCTGATCGCCGCGCAAGCCCGGAAAGTGGATGCGCTCAAGACCCATAAAAAAGGGCTGATGCAGCAGCTTTTCCCTCGCGAAGGCGAAACCCAACCTCGCCTGCGCCTCCCTAAATTTCAAAACACGGAGGGGTGGCATAGTGAATCGATAGGTTCAATATTCGAGACATCATCTGGCGGAACTCCGGACCGATCGAAGTCCGAGTATTGGGGTGGAAACACTCCATGGATTACAACTTCACTGGTTGGCTTTAGTGTCATCACAAAGGCGGATGAGTACATCAGCGATGCAGGTTTGAAGAGTTCATCTGCGAAGCTGTTTCCAGAGAAGACGATTCTGGTCGCAATGTATGGGCAGGGAAAAACGCGGGGGCAAGTCGCAATGCTTGGCATAAAGGCGGCTACCAATCAAGCATGCGCCGCAATATTGCCTCGAAAGGAAATTGACCCGCGTTTCGTTTTTTTGAATCTAGGTAACCGTTATGAAGAAATGCGCCGCTTGAGCAACAGTGGGGGACAAGAGAACTTAAGTCAAGGCCTCATTCGGGCGCTTCAGTTCCCCTATCCAATCGACATAAATGAGCAAACAGCAATCGCCACCTGCCTCACCGCTCTTGACGACCTCATCAGCGCGCAAATTCAAAGGCTTGAAGCCCTCAAGACCCACAAGAAAGGGCTGATGCAGCAGCTTTTTCCCTCGGCGGAGGAGGTTGAGGGGTGAGCGGCGCGACTTATTTCGCAGCGACAGAGGACACGCGCGCCTTGAAGCCGAGACGAGTTGTCAAGGATTCCTTGACAACTCAAACCGGTTCGAGCGAAAAGACAACCGTCAAGAAATCCTTGACAGTTTGCATTACAGCAGGCGTCCTTTCAATTACCAAGGATTCCTCGGCAGTTCACCAAGTACTTGTATGAGTGCCCTGACCACTTTCCACGCGGACATCAAAAGAATTCTCGAACTGGCGCGCAGCAAGGCACGCGCGGCGGTGAATGCCGCCATGGTGGAGGCCTATTGGCTGATCGGTCAGCGGATTGTGAAAGAAGAGCAACTGGGGCAGCAGAAAGCCCAATACGGCGCACGCCTGCTTGAAGAGCTTTCAATTGCGTTGACGGCCGATTTTGGCAAGGGGTTTTCGTACGCCAACCTTTACAACTGCCGCCAGTTTTATCGGGTGTTCCCTGATCAGGAGATTCTCTACACGCTGTGTAGAGAATTGAGCTGGAGCCACCTGCGCCTGATCATGCGGGCCGATTCACTGCAGGCGATTGAATACTACTGCCATGAAACACGGGCGCAGAACTGGACGGTGCGCCAACTTGAACGCAACATCAAGAGTCAAAGTTTCCAAAGGCTGCTCTCCACCCAAGCCAAGCCATCGACCACATCCGCACACCTGGAGTTCATCAAGGACCCCTACGTGCTGGAGTTTTTGCAATTGCCAGAGGCTGGACGAATCAAGGAGCGTCGGCTGGAGCAGGCGATCATCGACGAGTTGCAAAAATTTCTTCTCGAGTTGGGCAAAGGATTCTCGTTCGTGGCGCGGCAAATACGCATCAGCACAGAAACCAGTCATTTCTTCATTGATCTGGTTTTCTACAACTACTTGCTCAAGTGCTTTGTCATCATCGACCTTAAAGCGGGAAAGCTGACCCACCAAAACATTGGCCAGATGGACATGTATGTGCGCATGTTTGATGACCTCAAACGCGGCGAAGACGACAACCCAACCATTGGCATCATTCTGTGCGACAGCAAGGATGAAACAGTCGTCAAGTACTCAGTGATCAAGGACAGCCAGCAGCTCTTTGCCTCAAAATATCAGCGGGTATTGCCAACCGAAGAAGAGCTGATTGCCGAAATCGAACGCGAAAAGCGTTTGATCGGTGGGCGCCGTGATGACAAGGCGCCAGCCGACGGCCAAGACGAAACATCACCATGACCGAACAAAACCAGAAACAGCTGGGCAAGACCCTCTGGGCCATTGCCGACCAACTGCGCGGCGCGATGGATGCGGATGACTTCCGCGACTACATGCTGTCTTTCCTGTTCCTGCGCTACCTGTCTGACAACTACGAGGCGGCGGCGAAGAAGGAGCTGGGCAAGGACTACCCGCAAGTGGGCGGCGCAGACGACAGCAAAACGCGCCCGGTGCCGCTGGCCGTCTGGTACGCCAACAACCCGGGCGACATCCCGGCATTTGAGAAGCAGATGCGCCGCAAGGTGCACTACGTGGTGCAGCCGCCGCACCTGTGGAACAGCATCGCCAACATGGCCCGCAGCCAGAGCAGTGAACTGCTGGGCACGCTGCAGGCGGGCTTCAAATACATTGAGACCGAGTCTTTCGAGAGCACTTTTCAGGGTTTGTTTTCAGAGATTGACCTGAGCTCACCGAAGCTGGGCAAGGGCTATACCGAACGCAACGCCAAGCTGTGCACCGTCATCCAGAAGATCGCCGAAGGGCTGCTGGCGTTCTCCACCGACATGGATGCGCTGGGCGATGCCTACGAATACCTGATCGGCCAGTTTGCGGCGGGCTCAGGCAAGAAGGCGGGCGAGTTCTACACGCCGCAACAAATCTCCGATGTCCTTTCCACCATCGTCACATTGGACAGCCAGGAACCTAGAACCGGGCCGAAGAAGCGCCTGGACACGGTGCTGGATTTCGCCTGCGGCTCGGGCTCGCTGCTGCTGAACGTGCGCAAGCGCATGGGGCCGCATGGCATCGGCAAGATTTATGGCCAGGAAAAGAACATCACCACCTACAACCTGGCCCGCATGAACATGCTGCTGCACGGGGTGAAGGACACCGAGTTCGAGATCTACCACGGCGACACGCTGACCAATGACTGGGACATCCTGCGCGAGCTGAACCCCGCCAGGAAACCTGCGTTTGACGCCATCGTGGCCAACCCGCCCTTCAGCTACCGCTGGGAGCCCGGTGACGCGCAGGCTGACGATGTGCGCTTCAAGAACCACGGCCTGGCCCCCAAGTCGGCGGCCGACTTTGCCTTTCTGCTGCACGGCTTTCACTTC
>JANMVO010000460.1:0-7178 GCA_031392805.1 Rhodoferax sp.
CCGACAATGACAACGTCAAATTTGCGCTTGGCTACAGAATAAGTCATGAAAAAATGCCTCGAATATTAAAACCGGGTGTGCACCGCGCAGGTCACAAACGCCACAGCACCTGAATCGCCCAGCCCGCGCAACCTACAAGCCATACGAGGGAGAATATTTGCAGGCACAGGCGCAGCCAGACTATGGACGTGATGTAGTCCATCCAGATGTCACGCATGCCGACCCAGACGTGATAAGCCAGTGCGATGATCACGGAAAATGTGAGCACTTTCATCCACTGGGCAGAGAAAATGCCAGCCCATTTGTCGTAGCCAATCGGACCTTTGGACACGAGCACCTGGGCCAGCACGGCCAAGGTGAACAGCGCCATCAGACCCGCTGTGACGCGCTGGGCCAGCCAGTCGCGCAAGCCGTAATGTGCGCCGACAACAATGCGCCTGGCGCCGTAGTTAACTGACATGGGATTTCCTGGTGAATAAGTTGGAAGGGGCCATTGCAGATTTAAACAAGGGTTAATAAAAACCAAACAATTTGGCACCCAGAATCAAGGTCAGGGCGACGCTAAAAACCAGCGTGACCACGGCCGAGCTTTTGCCAAATTCCTTGCTGACCGCCGCGTGGCTGATGTCCATCCAGAGATGCCGCAAGCCAGCTATGAAGTGGTGCAGGTAGGCCCAGATCAATGCCAGCGCCACCAGCTTGATGAATCCGCCGGGCACAAAGCCGATGCCTTTGCCAAAGGCGCTGGTGAACCGGCCAAACGAGATCTCGCTGGAGACCGACACGTCAAACATCCAGATAATGAAGGGCAACAGCAGGAACATGATGAAGCCACTGATGCGGTGCAAGATCGAAACGATGCCCGCTGCCGGGAGGCGGTAAGACGGCAGATCCTTGAGGACGTGGATGTTGCGGAACTCGGGCCTTTTGGGGCGGGGGGAAGATGCCAACTCAGTCATGTCGGGGCTTTCTTGTTAGTCACTGGCCTGTAATTATTGAAACGTCGAAAAACCAAAATTCTATTGCAATGCAGCAAGAGGATGTGCCGCCTGCCTGAATGCCCCCAACGTCAATCGCGATTGGCGCAATTTGGACTTCAATTGAGTTCATTGCGGTAGTGGTGAGTATCGGTCAAGTACAGCCCACGCCGCATTTCCATGGGTGCATCGTTGTAGGTGAAGGCGATTCGCTCGACACTGAGAAGCGGCGTATTTTGCTCAATTTTCAATAGCGAACTTTGCTCTGCATCCGGCAGCACAGCGCGTATTTTTTCTGTCGCGCGTACCATTTGAACGCCAAATTCAGTCTCGAACAGTGCGTACATCGGGCCGTGGTAATCGCTGAGCCGCTCGGCTGTCAGACCCTTGAAAGGTCCCGCAGGGAGCCACAGGTCTTCCAGAATCGTGGGGCGACCGGCAAATGACAGTACCCGGCGCACCTGCAATACGGCGTCACCTGCGCGCAGGCCCAGTGCACGGGCGACATCGCTTGAGGCACGAAGGCGCTTGCAGTCAATAATTTTTCGCTGTGCCGGACCTTCACTGCTGCTGTTCCCCACGTCGGGAATCAGTTTCAAAAACCGGTATTGCACCAGCACTTCAGCGTGCGTCGCCACAAATGTGCCCTTGCCCTGGCGGCGCACCAGCAGGTTGTCAGACGCCAGTTCGTCCACTGCTTTGCGCACGGTTCCCTGGCTGACGCGAAAACGGGTTGCGAGGTCCATTTCACTGGGAATAGACTCGCCGGGCTTCCAGACGCCGGCCTGCAGGCTTTGAAGAATCAAGTCCTTGATTTGCTGGTACAACGGGCTGAACGCTGGTGCCTGCTGCACGGCGGAAAGAGGCGCGAGGGAGGCACCAGACGCCACATTGGCGGCGGCAGAATCAGCAAGCAGGGTGGGCACTTGGTTCATGGAATGAGTGGCCCAATCATATCTTATATAAGACATAAGACAATTTGACGAAAGTGTGCTTTCGAAGGTAAACTCAAGGCCCTTGCGAGGGAATCGAGTCCGATATTTCAGTTCTCCCCCGCTTCCGTTTCCCCCCAACTTCCTGGAACCTCCCCATGAGCAAAAAACCCGTTCGCGTTGCCGTTACTGGCGCCGCTGGTCAAATCGGCTATGCCATCCTGTTTCGCATCGCCTCTGGCGAAATGCTGGGCAAAGACCAGCCCGTGATTCTGCAATTGCTGGAGGTGCCGGTGGAAGGCCCGCAAAAAGCGCTCAAGGGCGTGATGATGGAGCTGCAAGACTGCGCTTTTCCCCTGCTGGTGGGCATGGAAGCCCATGGCGACCCGATGACGGCGTTCAAGGACGTGGATTACGCTTTGCTGATTGGCTCGCGCCCGCGTGGCCCCGGCATGGAGCGCGCCGAGCTGCTGGCCGTTAACGCCCAGATTTTCACCGCGCAAGGCAAGGCCCTGAACGCTGTGGCCAGCCGCAACGTCAAGGTGCTGGTGGTCGGCAATCCGGCCAACACCAACGCCTACATCGCCATGAAGAGCGCGCCTGATCTGCCGCGCAAAAACTTCACCGCCATGCTGCGCCTGGACCACAACCGCGCCCTGAGCCAGTTGGCCTCCAAAACCGGCAAGGCCGTGGCCGACATCGAAAAACTGGTGGTGTGGGGCAACCACTCGCCCACCATGTACCCGGACTATCGCTTTGCCACTGTCAACGGTGCAAGCGTCAAGGTCATGGTCAACGACCATGAGTGGAACGCCAACACCTTCCTGCCCACCGTGGGCAAACGCGGCGCTGCGATTATTGAAGCGCGCGGCGTCTCATCGGCAGCTTCTGCGGCGAATGCAGCCATCGACCACATGCGCGACTGGGCACTGGGCACCAATGGCAAGTGGGTGACGATGGGAATTGCGTCAGACGGCCAGTACGGCATTCCCAAAGACGTGATGTTCGGCTTTGCCGTGACCTGCTCGGGTGGCGAGTACAAGGCGGTTGAAGGTCTGGCGATTGACGAGTTCAGCCAGGGCTGTATCAACAAGACGCTTAAAGAATTGCAGGACGAACAGGCGGGTGTGGCGCACTTGCTCTGATTGACGCTGATGCACGTTGAATGAAGGTCTGACTGCCATGCACCCTCGCGACGCTCTTCTTGGTGCCCAGGCCACGGCGGGTTTCCTGCCCGTTTGCGACCATTACAGCGGGGTTGAAGTGCGCATGCGCAAAAGCCTTGAACTGCAGGCGCAGATGACGGCGGAATTCGGCACCTGCGTTTTCGATGTCACGCTCGATTGCGAAGACGGCGCGCCTGTGGGCGGCGAAAAAAACCATGCCAATATGGTTGTAGCCCTCGTCAATCAATCATTTGTAGATACTAAAAATATAGCAGTTTCTGTTTCGGCTGCGGCATCGCCAAGAATTGCAGCACGCGTCCATCCGGTGGACCACGCGGCGTTTGAGAATGATGTGGCCACTATCGTGGGTGGCGCAGGCAGCGTGCTGTGCCACCTGATGATTCCCAAGGTCGAAAGCGTGGCCGATGTTGAGCGCGCCGTGCGGGCGGTCGATCAAGCATGCGTGGCTGGCACGAGAAAAAGTCCCTTGCCATTGCATGTGTTGATTGAATCGCCCAATGCGGTTCATCATGCGTTTGAAATTGCTGCGCATCCGCGCGTGCAATCGCTCAGCTTTGGGCTGATGGACTTTGTGTCTAGCCACGGTGGGGCAATTCCAGCCAGCGCCATGGCGACGCAATTGCCATCCGCTGGTGCAGTTGGCCAAGAACTCGGGCAGTTTTCGCATCCGCTGGTAACACGCGCCAAGCTGGAAATTGCCTCCGCCTGCCACGCTTCGGGCAAGGTGCCGTCGCATTGCGTGGTGACCGAATTCAGCGATGCCTCGGCCGTGCAAATGGCCGCGCGCAGGGCAGCACGTGAGTTTGGCTACACCCGCATGTGGAGCATCCACCCCAGCCAGATTCGCCCCATTTTGGCGGCCTTTGCGCCCAGTCTTTCCGAGATTGAACACGCCGCAGAGATTGTGGTGGCGGCCGACCACGCCCAGTGGGCGCCGTTGAACATCGCTGGGCGCTTGCATGATCGCGCCAGCTACCGCTATTTTTGGCAAGTGTTGGAGCGCGCGCATCAGACCGGCAGGCCACTGCCCGCGTCCGTGCGAGACTATTTTTTGACGCCAACCCATTGACTGGAGACGACCATGAATTTCTTTGCAGCACTGCCACTGGCTATTTGCCTTGCGTTGCCTGTGGCACTGTATGCGCAGACATCCTCCTCAGCGCCGGCCAAGGCCAATAAAAAGGCCAGTCCGCCGTCCAGCCGGACTCTGCTGAATAGCAAAGTCAAACAGACGGCTGCAGGCATTTCTGCTGCTGACGCGGCCTTGACGCCGGGCGAGCTGGCCATTGCCGAGCGGGTCTACACCGGCAAACTGCCCTGTGAACTGGGCGCGTTTGTCACGCTCACGCCCGACGCAAAAACGCCCGGCTTTTTCGACGTGCACGTGAAAAATCTCAAGTTCCGCATGTTCCCGGTCGAGACCAGCACCGGCGCAATCCGGCTGGAAGACCGCAAGGCGGGCGCGGTCTGGTTGCAATTGGCGAATAAATCGATGTTGATGAACCAGAAGCTCGGTCAGCGCCTGGCCGATGCCTGCATGAACCCGGCGCAGGTGGCCGTGGCGGATGCCCTGGAAAAGAATCCGGGGCGAACGGTGCTGGATGCACCGGATGCGCCTGCAACCAAAAATACTACTAAATAGATATCAAACTATCTATATAGAACAAGGGCTATAGCCAGTTTTAACAGTTATAAAGGAGTGAAATCATGTCACAACAGTTCCTGCAAACCTACCGCAACCATGTCGCTGAGCGCGCCGTCTCAGGCATCCCGCCGCTGCCCCTGTCGGCCGCACAAACGGCCGACGTGATTGAGTTGCTCAAAACCCCGCCCAAAGGCGAGGAAGCCTTTTTGGCAGAGCTGATCACGCACCGCGTGCCCGCCGGTGTGGACGACGCGGCCAAGGTCAAGGCCAGCTACCTTGCTGCTGTGGCACACGGCACCGAAAAATGCGCGTTGATCTCACGCGAAAAAGCCACGCAACTGCTGGGCACCATGCTCGGCGGCTACAACATCAGCCCGATGATTGCGCTGCTTGACGACGCCGAGGCCAGCGTCGCCACCCAGGCCGCCAGCGGCCTCAAGAACACGCTGCTGATGTTCGACCAGTTTCACGATGTCCAGGAAAAAGCGGAGAAGGGCAATAGCTACGCCAAAGCCGTGTTGCAAAGCTGGGCCGATGCCGAGTGGTTCACCAGCCGGCCCGAAGTGCCAAAGTCGATCATGCTGACGGTGTTCAAAGTCGCCGGTGAAATCAACACCGACGACCTGTCGCCCGCGCCCGACGCCTGGAGCCGCCCCGACATTCCGCTGCATGCCTTGGCCATGCACAAGAACCCGCGTCCCGGCGTCACACCCGAGGAGGAAGGCAAGCGCGGCCCGGTCAAGTTCATTGAAACGCTTAAAGCCAAAGGCAACCTGGTCGCCTACGTCGGCGACGTGGTGGGCACCGGTTCATCGCGCAAATCAGCCACCAACTCGGTGCTGTGGTTCACTGGGCAGGATATTCCGTTTGTGCCCAACAAGCGCTTTGGCGGCGTCTGCCTCGGCTCAAAAATTGCGCCGATTTTCTACAACACCATGGAAGATTCCGGCGCGTTGCCGATCGAGCTGGACGTGAGCCAGATGGCCATGGGCGATGTGATTGAGCTGCTTCCCTACGACGGCAAGGCCCTCAAAGACGGCAAAGTCATTGCCGAATTCAAGCTTAAAAGCGAGGTGCTGTTTGACGAAGTGCGCGCCGGTGGCCGCATTCCCCTGATCGTGGGCCGGGGCCTGACGGCCAAGGCACGCTGGGCGCTGAATCTGCCGACCTCCACCCAGTTCCGCCTGCCACAGAACCCCGTTGACAGTGGCCGTGGTTTCACACTGGCGCAAAAAATGGTGGGCCGCGCGGTCGGCCTGCCGGTGGTCAAAGGCAATCAGCAAGGCGTGCGTCCCGGCACTTATTGCGAGCCAAAGATGACTTCGGTGGGCTCGCAGGACACCACCGGCCCGATGACGCGCGACGAGCTCAAAGACTTGGCTTGCCTGGGCTTCAGCGCTGACCTGGTAATGCAGTCGTTTTGCCACACGGCGGCGTACCCCAAGCCGGTGGACGTGAAGATGCACCACGAGCTGCCCGAGTTCATGAGCACCCGCGGCGGCGTGCCGCTTCGCCCCGGTGACGGCATCATTCACAGTTGGCTCAACCGCATGTTGCTGCCCGACACCGTGGGCACCGGCGGCGACAGCCACACACGTTTCCCAATCGGCATCAGCTTCCCCGCCGGGTCTGGCCTGGTCGCGTTTGGCGCGGCCACCGGCGTGATGCCGCTGGACATGCCAGAGAGCGTGCTGGTGCGCTTCAAAGGCAAGTTGCAGCCCGGCGTGACGCTGCGCGATCTGGTCAACGCCATCCCGCTGTACGCCATCAGGGCCGGCCTGTTGACGGTTGCCAAGCAAGGCAAGATCAATATTTTCTCGGGTCGCATTCTGGAGATTGAGGGCCTGCCTGATTTGAAGGTGGAGCAAGCCTTTGAGCTGAGCGACGCATCGGCCGAGCGCAGCGCCGGTGGCTGCACCGTGCACCTCAACAAAGAGCCCATCATCGAATACATCACCAGCAACGTCACCATGCTGAAGTGGATGATCGCCACCGGTTATTCTGACGTGCGCACCATCACCCGCCGCATCAAGGCCATGGAAGCCTGGCTGGCCGACCCGCAGTTGCTGGCAGGCGACGCCGATGCCGAATACGCCGCTGTCATCGAGATTGACCTGGCCGATATCCATGAGCCCATCGTTGCTTGCCCGAACGACCCGGACGACGTGAAGACCTTGTCTGACGTGTCGGGTGCCGTCATCGATGAAGTCTTCATCGGCAGTTGCATGACCAACATTGGCCACTTCCGCGCCGCCAGCAAGCTGCTTGAAGGCAAGCGCGACATTCCGGTCAAGCTCTGGATGGCCCCGCCCACCAAGATGGACGCCAAGCAGCTCACCGAAGAAGGCCACTACGGCGTCTTGGGCAGTGCCGGCGCGCGCATGGAAATGCCAGGCTGCAGCCTGTGCATGGGCAACCAGGCGCAGGTGAAGGAGGG
>JANMVO010000466.1:0-2434 GCA_031392805.1 Rhodoferax sp.
ATGGCATCGATGCAAGGGCTGACTCGCCAACCCGGAGGCTGTCCTCAGGCTTCAACCGCCGGCAAGCGCTTTGCGCGCCGCAATCTTCGTATCTCGAATGTCCTGCCAATCTTTATCGGGAATGGCTGGTCTGGAGTCGTCACGGCTAGCCTGCACTTTGGCGCGAAGCCCTAATCGCTCAACGGCCACCGGTTTTTCAACCCGCCCCGCAAATCGACCTCGCAAGGTGGCGGACTCATGCATGCCAGGCAGCACCGCCCACAGCGGCACCGCCTCCACGCCCTCGCCCATCGGATAGCGGTGCAGCCCCGGGTACACCACATACAGCGCGTCCAGCGTCAGGTCGTGCATGGCAATGCGCATGCTCTGGGTGACCCTGGGGGCGTCGGCGCGCTTGAACTCGACGCCGATGCGCTGCCGGCCCTTGAACATCAGCAAATCCAGCTCTGCCCCCTGGTGGGTGGCCCAGAAGAAGGCCTCATCAAGTTTGGCGATGCGCAGCACCTGCTCCAGCGCAAAGCCTTCCCAGCTGGCGCCGCTGTGCGGGTGTGTCACCAAATCCGCCACGGTTTTGATTCCCATCAACGCATGCAGCAGGCCGGTGTCGCGAAAGTAGATCTTCGGTGCTTTAACCTGACGCTTGCCGAGGTTCTGGTGCCAGGGCTGGAGCTGGCGGATCATGTACGTGCAGGTCAGGATGTCCATGTATTTGCGCACGGTTGGCTGTGACACCCCCATGGATTGCGCAAACGGTGCGGCGCTCCAGATTTGCCCATGGTAGTGCGCCAGCATTTTCCAGAAGCGCAGCATGGCGGGTGGTGCAATGTCGATGCCGAGCTGCCGCAAATCCTGCTCTACGTAGCGGTTGACCGCCTCGTTGCGCCAGTCGAAGCTGTTGGCCTCATCGGTTGCCAGAAACGAGCGCGGATAACCACCACGCAGCCACAGGGCGCCCTGGGCGCCTGCACCCACTTCGTCAAGGTTGAAGCCACTGACTTCAATCACTTCCACCCGCCCGAGCAGCGATTCACTGGTCTGGCGCAGCAGGACGGGCGACGCGCTGCCCGGCAGCAGGTACTGGCCCGGCGCGTCGCTGCGGTCAATCAGCGCACGCAGCACGGCAAAAAGCTCCGGCGCTTTCTGGACTTCGTCAATCACAACCAGGCCCTGAAGCGCTCTCAAAGTGTCTTGCGGCTGGGCAAGCCGGGCTGCGCCGTCTATGGTTTCAAGGTCAAAGTAGTTGGCACTGTCGGCTGGGAGCCACTTTCTGGCGAGCGTCGTCTTGCCAACTTGCCTTGGGCCTGCAAGGACAACGGCACGGGAGCGGCCCACCGCACGGGCAAGGGCCTGTTCAAGAAGAGGGCGAAGCAGCATCCCGGCATCTTACACAATCACCATGAAAAATGAAATCCTCATTTTCATTTTTCATGGTGATTTAAACCATATCTCCATGACCCCCCCCCACGCAAGGGCCGATTTTCATGGCGCTTTCGTGGTGTTCAGCGAACCGCTGCGTGGCTCACAGCGGCACCACCAGCCGTAGCCCCAGCGTCCAGTTGCGCCCCGGCGCGGGCTCATAGAACTGCGATGCGGCCTGGTTGACGATGACCGAGCCGGTGTAGCGCTCGTTGGTCAGGTTGTCGAAGCGGGCATAGGCCGTCAGGCTGCCCGCGCCCACCGCCCAGCCATGGCTGACCTTGGCGGCCAGGGTGGCGTAGCCGTCGGCCGACGCGGTGTTGATGTCGTTGGCATACAGCCGCCCGGCCTGGGTGAACTCAAGCCCGGCCTGGGTGCCCAGACTGGCCGTTGCCTTGGTGGCGGTGGCCATGTTTCGGGCAGTCCACAGCAGTTCCGAGAACACAAAGCTCTGCGGGATGCCGGGAATCCTGTTGCCGGCCGCAACCGTGGTGGCGCCGCTGGTGAAGGTCTGTGAGAAGCTGGCGTTGATGCGCGACGCCGACAAGGTGGCACGCAGGTTGGGCGTGAACTGGGTGCTGCCGCCCAGCTCAAACCCGGTACGCCGCGTGCCAGGCGCGTTCTTGAAAGTGGCGTTGCCGCCGATGTTGCTGGCCACCACAATCTCATCGGTTGAATCGATCTGGAACACGGTGAAGTCCAGACGCGACTGTGCGCTGGCCAGCCACTTGGCCCCCAGCTCGTAATGACGGCTGTTTGAGGCGTTGAGCGTGGTGTTGAAGCTGGGCACGCCCGCGCCACTGTAGGCCACCTCGAGCAGCGTGGGGCTTTCGAACCCGCGCCCGTAATTGGCATACAGGTTAAGGCTGTCGGTGGCATGAAAGGTAAGCCCCAGCACCGGGCTGGCGGCCTGGAAGCGGGTGGCGCCCGAGCCATTGCCATCAATCAGGTAATTGTCGGTACTGGTGAAGCGCACGGTGCTGTGGCGCACACCCGCCAAAACCGACACCTTGTCTGA
>JANMVO010000496.1:0-5394 GCA_031392805.1 Rhodoferax sp.
TGACAAAAACCAGGATGACACCCAACCCATGAATCGCCCTGAGCCGGTCAATGGCTGGCTTGGCGGCGTCGGGCATAAAGGCCTCAAAGCCAGAAAGCACCCCGCCAAAGACACCGTCAAGAATGCCCACCAGCCATGACAGAACACCCACCGTGATGGCCAGCGGAAGCCAGACCAGCAAGCCGGTAATGAGGTATTTTTTTAGGGGCATGAAGAGGGCCGCCGTATTTTGAAACTAGCTTTCACGGACCCGCGCCACTAGCGACTTGCGCTGGGAGTGCCCGTGCTGCCGCCCGCAGAAGGTGTGGGTGTGGCACTGGGAGTGCGACTGGCGGGTTTGCTGCTGGTATTGGTTTCAGTTTTCGGCGCCGCTTTGGTCTCAGTTTTTGCGTCAGCTTTTGCGTCGGACTTTGTATCTGATTTTGCGTCGGCCTTGACTTCAGATTTGGCATCAGATTTGGTGTCAGTTTTGGCATCAGTAGTGGCATCACAGCCGGCGCTGGTTCCCTCGGCCGATTTGTCGCCGACCGGCGCGCCGCCTTTGAAGTCGGTGGCGTACCAGCCCGATCCCTTGAGCTGAAAGCCAGCCGCCGTCAGCTGTTTTTTAAGCGCGGGCACGCCGCAGGCATGACAGGTGGTGAGCGGTGCATCGGACATTTTTTGTAAAACGTCAAGGGCGTGCCCGCAAGACTCGCATTTATAAGCGTAAATTGGCATAGCGCTGGGTTGTCACCTAAAGGGTGTGGTTAGGGGTGAGAAAGGCCTGTTAGCGTGAGGGTTTCACCAACAACAAAGCCCTCCATTATAGGCTGCAAGCCGATTTGGACAGCAGGCTGTTGCCACGCATCTACAGGGCTTAGAAGACCCGCACGCGGACCACGAATTGCATGG
Organism: Rhodoferax sp.; assembly: GCA_031392805.1. GTDB lineage: Bacteria > Pseudomonadota > Gammaproteobacteria > Burkholderiales > Burkholderiaceae_C > JANYCG01. The sequence continues at coordinate 892 of JANMVO010000496.1, forward strand.
CAAGCAGGCCTAGTGCAAACCCGATGCCACCGTAGATCAGGGCCTGCAGCAACCTGTTGGTGCGTTTCTGCTCGGTCAGCAGTTCTTCGAGCTTGCGCTGATGATTGCCTGGCCGCTGTTTGAGAAAATCATGCAGCAGCCGGGGTAGCTCAGGCAAAAGTTTGGCGTATCGCGGGGCCTGGTCTTTGAGCTGGTTCAGCAGCTTTTGCGGCCCCACTTGTTCCAGCATCCATTTTTCAAGAAATGGTTTGGCGCTGTTCCACAGGTCCAGATCGGGGTCGAGCTCGCGCCCCAAGCCCTCAATGTTGAGCAGGGTTTTTTGCAACAACACCAGTTGCGGCTGGATTTCCACCTGGAAACGGCGTGAAGTCTGAAACAGGCGCATCAGCACCAGCCCGAGCGAAATTTCCTTCAGCGGACGGTCAAAATAGGGCTCGCACACGGCGCGAATGGCACCCTCCAGCTCATCGACGCGGGTTCCAGCGGGCACCCAGCCTGACTCAATGTGCAGCTCGGCCACACGCTTGTAATCGCGCCGGAAAAACGCGGTGAAGTTTTGCGCCAGATACTCTTTGTCGATCTCGGTCAAGGTGCCGACAATGCCGAAATCCAGCGAAATATAGCGGCCAAAGGTGGCTGGGTCTACGCTGACCTGAATGTTGCCGGGATGCATGTCCGCATGAAAGAAGCCGTCGCGGAAAACCTGTGTGAAAAATAGCGTGACGCCGTCACGCGCCAGCTTGGGGATGTCCACACCGGCCTCCCGCAGGCGCGCCACCTGGCTGATGGGAATGCCATTCATGCGCTCCATGACAATGACCTCCGTGGTGCAGTAATCCCAATACATCTCCGGGATCAGCACCAGGTCCAGCCCAGCCATGTTGCGCCGCAGTTGTGCTGCACTGGACGCTTCGCGCACCAAGTCAAGCTCATCATGCAGATATTTGTCAAACTCGGCCACGACCTCGCGCGGCTTGAGTCGTTTGCCGTCGTCTGAGAGCCCCTCGACCCAAGCGGCCATCATGCGCATCAGACTCAGGTCTTTTTCAATCGCGCCGAGCATGCCAGGCCGCAAGACTTTCACGGCGACATCGCGTTCTTTGCCCTCGCGGTCCACCAGCCTGGCGAAATGAACCTGCGCAATTGACGCGCTGGCAATCGGTTCGCGCTCAAACGACGAGAAAACCCGTCCCACCGGCTTGCCAAAAGCGCGCTCGATGATGGCCACGGCCACATCGGATGCAAACGGCGGCACGCGGTCTTGAAGGCGCGCCAACTCATCGGCAATGTCCACCGGCATCAGGTCGCGCCGGGTTGAGAGCACCTGCCCAAATTTGACAAAAATCGGCCCCAGGCGTTCAAGCGCCTCCCGCAGGCGCTGGCCCCGTGGCGCTGCCAAGTTGCGGCCCACCGACACAATTCGCGCCAGCACGTGCAGCCACGGCTTTTGAAAACTGGTCAGAACCAGTTCATCCAGGCCATAGCGCAATACGATCCAGACAATGAAACCACCCCGGTAAAGTCGCCTCATGCAGTAACACTACCAGGTGCATTGGCTCCGCCAGAGTTATTGGCTCCTTCTGGAACATGCGTCTGGTCAGGTCCCCTGGACTCGCGTCCCCCAACAAACTGGCGCAGGGCCTCACCGATGACGCGAACCGCCTGGCCCAAGGTGTGGGCTGGCACATCGCCAATGATGCGCGCCACATCTTCTTCGATATCCCAGCGTATGTGGTCCACCAGCCAATTGACTTCAGCCGCCAACTGAACATCGCCCTCAATGCGAACGCCCGGCTTGTCACCGCGCAAGACCGCCTGTGCAATGGCAATTGGCGACTCCTGCGTCACCACCAGCGTCAGGTCAGGTGCTGAATCCGGGGCTGCCAGATCCAGCAAACCTGCCGGGGTTGCTACCAATTTAATTGCAAAGAAACGCCACTGCATCAGGACCACTTGGCCTTTTTGTCTTGCGAGGCGGCTGGTGGCTTCTTTTTCAGAGCCCAGAATATGATTCAGAAGCAAGACCATGCGGTGCTGCGCTTCGTCAATCACCCAAGCGGGTGGCGAGAAGGTGGGCCATGGGCTCGGCGTGGATCCGGGCGTGGATCCGGGCGTTAGTCCGCGCAGGACTGCCTCCAGAAATTGAAACGGGGACTGTGTAACCATAGTCCCCGATTATTGCCGGTTTATTCCATTCCCAATTCCACCTAATAGGGCGTTGCCCAGCCTTGTCGCGCTGAAGCGCTGCCTGCGTCGGTGCGCCTAATATTGCCCCTCACCTCGCGTTTAACTTCGCGCCTAATTGAAAACGGATTGGAAGCGGAATTGAGAATATATTCCCTACTGCAAGGCCTGAACGCCTGCCACAAGCCAGCCGCTGCTGCCGCTCTTGGGCTTGGTCATGTTCCAGACTTCACGGAAAGGGCTCGCGCCAGACGATGGGTCTTCCTTGATCATGCCCGAGAATTCCACGCTGGCCATGTAGTCATCGCCCAAGTCTTCAATGCCGAGCAAGCGCGCTTCGAGCATCACCACATCGGTATGGTTGACCGGGCCACCGGTGTGCACCTCGCGTTCAGACAACTGGGCCTGGATTTCCTTGAGCATGCTGTCGGTCATCATCACGCGCAGAGCATTGATGTCAGACTTGTCCCAGGCAGCCTGCAAGGTCACAAAGTTGCCTTTGGCTGCTTTGAGGAAGCCTTCGGTGTCGAAACCTGCAGGAACACCCCAGTTTTGCGATCCGGTCAAGGCCGAACCGATCATCGAACCGGAGGTCTGGTGGCCTGCATCGGTTGGCATGGCGTTACTGCGTTCCCACGGACGGGCCGACGCGTCGTTGCCGACGTTCTCGGGACTGTACGGCTTGGGCTCCAAAACTGGTGCGCCCCCCGCACCGGCACCTTGAAACGCAAAAGGAGTCGCGTTCTGCACCCCGTTTTGTGTTTGGACCGCCTTGCGACGCATGAACCAACCCACCGCCATCATGATGCCCAATGCCAGCAGGCCGAACATCAGGATATTGCCCATGGCACCGCCCAGGCCCAGAGAGCTGGCCAGCCAGGCCAGACCCAAACCAGCGGCCAGACCCCCCAGCATCGCACCCCAAGGCTTCTTGGGTGCCACAGCGGGCGCGGCAGCAGGCGCTGGTTTGGCAGCGTTCTGAGCGGCTCCGCCAGGAGCCGAAGGCGTGGCCTCGCGTTGCGTCACGTTATTGGATTGCTTGCCGACGGATTTGCCGCCGCCCAGCCGCTTGGCAGCGTCGGCGTCAAAGCCGGCCAAGACCAAGGTCATTGCGAGAATAAAAGCCCAGAATTTCATAGTGCCTCCAGTGTGTTGGATAAATAAGGTTCAACCGTCAAAATACAAGTGAAAACTTCAAGCCTTACCGCAGCGAGTTTCGCCATTGCGCTGTTTGCCACTGCCCTATTTGCCATTGCAGCATTGTCTAACACTTGATTCCAACATGCAATGCCACCATGCCACCGCTAAGGTTGTGATAGTCCACATGACCAAAGCCGCCTTTTTGCATCATGGCTTTTAACTCTGCCTGACCGGGATGCATGCGTATGGACTCGGCCAGGTAGCGATAGCTGGAGTCGTCGCCCGCCACCAGCTTGCCCAAGATGGGCAATACCTTGAAGGAATACCAGTCATAGGCTTTTTCCAACGGCTTGGCGACTTTCGAAAACTCCAGCACCAGCAGCTTGCCGCCGGGTTTGAGCACCCGGTACATTTCGGCCAGCGCAGCATCCTTGCTGGTCATATTGCGCAGGCCAAAAGCCACGCTGACCACATCGAAGTGGTTGCTGGCAAACGGCAACTTCTCCGCATCACAGACCAGGGTGGGCAGCGCCACACCAGCGTCGAGCAGGCGGTCGCGACCGGTGCGCAGCATGGCTTCATTGATGTCGGTGTGCACCACCTGCCCCGACTTGCCCACCTTCTTTGAAAACGCCAGCGCGAGGTCACCAGTGCCGCCCGCAATGTCCAGTACTTTGAAGCCTTCCCGAATATCGGCCACCAGAACGCTGTAGGCTTTCCAGGCGCGGTGCAGGCCCAGCGACATCAGGTCGTTCATCAAGTCGTATTTAGGCGCGACAGAATCGAACACGCCGCGCACGCGGGCTGCCTTGGCAGCAGCGTCTACTGATTCAAATCCGAAATGTGTTGAAGCCATCGAACCAGATGCTAGTCGCTAAAAACCCTGCAGAGGCCAGAACCCTGTGTCAAAACAGGAAATTTGTCGTAAAACCAATGGAAAGGGCCTCTAACCCTTGACAGGGACTTCCCAAATAGTCAAGCATCGGTATCGGTATCGGTATCGGTATTTGCATTTCTTCCTTGATAAACGGTATCCCCGCATTTGCGTGACTTGAAGCTGCGGTAAAACCAGAATCAGACTGCACATCTACAGACGGTCTTGTTGCACTGGTTTGTCGCCAGCGCGGACCCAGATACAAACCGCGCAGCGGGTCTCCATTCGTAGATCGTGGTGCTGCG
>JANMVO010000534.1:0-3748 GCA_031392805.1 Rhodoferax sp.
CTCTTCCAGAATTTGCGCCTCGCTCCAGCGCTCTGGCCGGTAGAACTTGGCCACCACCGCACGGCCATCTTCCAGGTGCAACTGGTAGACCCGGTTCTCATACGAGCTCAAAGCCAGCAGGCGGCCATCGCCGTACAGGCCAACGCTTGCCAGCGCGTCCATGACGACGTCAGGGGTCAGCGCTTCAAACGCATGGGCTGGGGCAGGGGTATCGGTCATGACCACATTGTCGCCTGTGGTCCGCGCCCGGGTGCATTAAATGCGACGCTGACGCCGCGGAAATGGATGCCGCAAAAGCAATGGCAATGGCAATGGCAATGGCAAGGCAATGCCGAAGGCTACAACAGCGGCGACGACGCCGGCACCCCCTTCAGCGTCCCCACTCCAGCCGGTCCGCAAAAAATTCTGGCAGGCCAGCCCGGCGTATGGCAGCCGCGGCAGCATGTTGATTATAGGGTACCCGGTGAAACGTGAGTTCATCGCTTTCTGTATCCAGCATTGCGTACATGGCCTGCGGCTTGCCGTCTCGGGGCTGGCCGACCGAGCCGATGGTGGCCAGCCAATGACGATGGCGTGCCACCGCAACCGCAACGCCGGGTCGCGGGGTGAACCGTATCAATCCCGCGCCAACGCCCCGGTGGTACAGGGTTTGCTGATGCACATGCCCGCCAAACACATAATGCACGCCGGCCAGAGCCGTAGCGGCGTCCAGACTGAGCGCAGCGGCGCGCCGCTCATACACATAGCGCCACAGCTCAGGGGCTTCGGCGCTGGCGTGGACCAGCAAGATTGACTCATGCTGAAGCGTCAGCGGCAGCGCGTCCAGGAAGCTTCTCTCATCGGCATCGAGCTGCGAATGCGTCCACGCCGCCGTGCTGTCGCCAATCGTTCTGGCTTCTTGAGGCGGATTGACAGCCATCTCGTCATGGTTACCCTTGACGAGCAAGGCCCCCTGCGCCAGCAACGCCATGGCGCGCCGCACCACGGCACCCGGGTCGGCGCCATAGCCGACCAGATCGCCCAGCAGGGCATAGCGATGCGCACCCAGCCTACGGGCATGTGCAAGGCACGCGTCCAGCGCCTGAATGTTGGCGTGGATGTCGGACAGCAACGCCAGCTTCATGGTTGTCTGTCCGGCACAGCGATTGGGTCCGCTGCAAACTGGCCGCTCAATTGGCGATTAATTTGGCGGCTAATCTGGTGATTAATTTGGCGGCTAAATTGTCCCACCAACCGCCTGTGACCCAGCCGTGGATCGCATCGCCCGCTCAGCGCCTCTGCGCCGGCCGCGCTCACAGGTGTTTCACGCCATTCGGCGGTTTGAACATTATTTTTTTGGATTGGAAAATCAAGGGTGTTCATGGCCGAACCATAAACCATAAATGAGACCCTCTTGCATGTGTAGCGGTTTCGCAAGTGTTACCAAAAGCACGTGCCAAGCGAGGCGGAAAAAGCCATCCCGGTCGCGCCAGCATCAAGGAAAACCGCAAACATCATCCGCACTTTCCTGGATGTGTGATGCAGCCACCGACGCCCGGCGGGGTCACCCGCTGGGGTTGAATGGCAGCAGTTCCCCAATGCAGAGCGGTATCAACCTCAAAAGCAAAATTGCGATGTGCCAGCAATGAAATGGCCAGCCCCGCGTGACAGGGCTGGCCAAAGGGCAGAAGATGATCCTGCCTTGTCGCAGCATCACGCCAGCGTGACTTTGAAATTACGCCAGCGAGCGCCTGAAATTACGCCAGCGTAACAATTAAATTACGCCAGCGTAATGGCCACTTCAATGTTGCCGCGCGTGGCGTTGGAGTAAGGGCACACTTGATGCGCCTTGTCGACCAGGGCCTGGGCGGCGGCGCGCTCCATGCCGGGCAGGCTGACGACCATCTGCACTTCAATGCCGAAGCCGGCCGGAATCTGGCCAATGCCAACGGTGGCGGCGATCGAGGCATCGGCTGGCACGGTGATTTTTTCCACGCCGGCCACGTGCTTCAGCGCACCCATGAAGCAGGCGCTGTAGCCTGCGGCAAATAGCTGCTCCGGGTTGGTGGCGCCGCCCATGCCGCCGAGTTCTTTGGGGGGCGTGAGCTTGACATCGAGCAGGCCGTCAGACGAGACGGCGCGGCCATCGCGTCCGCCGGTGGCGGTGGCGTGGGCCTGGTAGATCACTTTTTCGATTTTGGTAACCATGGTGTTTCCTTGGAAGTAGTGCTTCAAAAATTGAAGCGGGTTGAAAAAACAGTTGAACGGAGGCCGGTTAAACCAGCCTTTTTCGCAGGGCTTGCACCTGCTGCGTCAGAGACACCAGCTCGCCTGGAGAGCAGTGCGTCGCACTTGCGATGCACTCGGGGACGACAGCCGCTTTTGCCTTGAGCCGTCGCCCGGCGGCTGTGAGGCTAATGTGCACACGCCGCTCATCAGCCACGTCGCGCAGCCGGACAATCAGGCCAGAGACCTCCAGCCGCTTGAGCAACGGCGTGAGCGTGCCTGAATCCAGATACAGGCGCTCGCCCAGGCCGGACACCATCATGCTGTCCTGCTCCCACAAAACCAGCATCACGAGGTACTGCGGATAGGTCAGCCCCAGCGGCGCCAGAAACGGCTTGTAGATTTTGGTCATGGCCAGCGAGGTGGAATACAGCGCAAAGCAAAGCTGGTTGTCCAGCAGCTGCGCCGGATTGCTTCCCGGCTGTGTTTTCTGTCGGTCTTTTTGCATTGCCACGGGTAAATTTTACTACAAGATTAAATTGTGTGCAAGTTATAAAAATGCACACCGCCCATGGTCACTTGTTGCACCGCCGGTGAAATGTGCGGACACCCCATGCCGGCCATGTGTCAAACGCGCCAGGGGTGTCGCATCACCGCGCCATCAGCGTCCGGTGAAACGTGCATCGCGCTTCTCCACAAACGAGTCAACGCCTTCCTTGGCGTCTTCAGAATTGGACAGTCGCTGCTGCACATCCATGAAATCATGCATGGCGACCAGCGGGCCGTGCTCGATGGCCTTGAGCACATTGAGCCGCGTGGCGACCACGGCCAGCGGAGCCTGCGCCGCAATCGCAGTGGCGATCTTCACGGCTTCATCCAGTTCCTGGCCGGCCGGCACCACGCGCTGCACAAAGTTCAGGCGTAGCGCCTCTGCGCTGCCAAACTCGTCCCCGGTCAGCAAGTGCAGCAGGGCATTGCCCAGCCCGGCGCGCTCGGCCATGCGCAGGGTGGCCCCGCCAGTGGCGATGATGCCGCGCTTGACTTCCAGTTGCGAGAAACGGCAGTTGTCCGCCGCCACCACAATATCGGCTGCCAGCATCAGCTCAATCCCCAGGGTGTAAGTAATGCCCTGGACCGCCGCCACCATTGGCTTGTTGCGCCGCTGGTAGCCTGGCATGCCCAGGTCCAGCGGGTCGACCAGCCCCATCGGCACGAACTTTTCACCCCGGCGCATCATGGGCGCGATGGTCGGCAGGTCCAGCCCGGCAGTGAAATGTGCGCCGATTGCGTGCAGCACGCCCACCCGCAGCGTCGTGTCAGCGTCCAGGCGGGTGTAGGCCTCACCCAGCTCGCGAAACATTTTGGGCGTGAAGCCGTTGCGTTTTGCGGGCCGGTTGATGCCAATCAGCAGCAGCGCGCCTTGTACGGTGCAGTCGATGCTGCCGTCGGGGTGGGTGTCAGGGTTTACCAGGGTGTTCATTAAAGTCGGCTCCTTAGAAACAGGCAGGATTTGTCGTCTATCTTCAGCGGGCCTTGCATCGCG
>JANMVO010000568.1:0-6817 GCA_031392805.1 Rhodoferax sp.
ATATCCGACGACCTGGTTGACCGCGTCATTGAAGCCGTCGAAGCTGCTGCCCGCACCGGCAAGATCGGCGACGGCAAGATCTTTGTCTACAACCTGGAGCAAGTGGTGCGCATCCGCACCGGTGAAACCGGCAAAGAAGCCCTCTGAACTTAGAGACCACAATGAAAAAAATTATTTCTTTCTTCCTGCTTGCCCTTAGCCTTTTGGCCGGGCCGGTTTTTGCGGCCGATTTTCCTGCCGCAAAAGTGTTGTTTGCCTCCGGCAAAACCGAGGTTCCAGCCGAGTCCGCTGACGCCATCAAGAAAGTGGTGGAATTTCTGGAGGCGGGCAAAGACGCCAAGGTTCAACTCTCAGGCTACAACGACCCCTCGGGTGACCCGGCCAAGAATGCCGAGCTGTCCAAGCAACGTGCTTTTGCAGTGCGCGACGCCCTCAAGGCCGCTGGCGTGGCGGAAGACCGCATCGTCCTGAAAAAGCCGGAAGATACCAACAAGGCAGGCAACCCTGATGAAGCCCGTGCGGTTGAGATCAGCTTGTTGACACCCGCAGCCGCTCCTGCTGCTGCCACCGCTGCCGCCCCGGCTCCTGCGGCTGCAGCCTCTGCCGCACCCGCGCCCGTGCCCAACAAGGGCGACGTGGCATGGATGATTGTGGCCACTGCTTTCGTCATCATGATGTCCATCCCCGGTCTGGCCCTGTTCTACGGCGGCCTGGTGCGCAGCAAGAACATGCTGTCGGTGCTGATGCAGGTGTTTGTGACGTTCTCGATGATCGTGGTGTTGTGGTGCATTTACGGCTACAGCCTGGCGTTCACTGAAGGCAACCAGTTCATCGGCGGGTTCGACCGGCTGTTCATGAAAGGCCTGTTTGACCCCATGAAGGGCGAGTTCGCCACCGCAGCCACCTTCAGCAAGGGCGTCGTGATTCCCGAGCTGCTGTTCATGGCGTTCCAGGCCACCTTTGCCGCCATCACCTGCTGCCTGATCATTGGTGCTTTTGCCGAGCGCATCAAGTTTTCGGCCATGCTGCTGTTCATGGTGCTGTGGTTCACCTTCAGCTACACCCCGATGGCGCACATGGTCTGGTACTGGATGGGGCCGGATGCCTACACCTCAAAGGCAGTGGTTGACGCCATGAACGCCAAGGCCGGCCTGATCTGGCAATGGGGCGCGCTGGACTTTGCCGGCGGCACCGTGGTGCACATCAACGCGGCTGTGGCCGGCCTGGTGGGTGCTTTTGTGATTGGCAAGCGCACTGGCTACGGCAAGGAAGCCATGGCACCGCACAGCCTGACCCTGACCATGGTCGGCGCAGCGCTGCTGTGGGTCGGCTGGTTCGGCTTCAACGCCGGCTCGGCGCTGGAAGCCAATGGCACAGCGGTGCTGGCTTTCATGAACACCTTTTCTGCCACGGCGGCTGCCGTATTGGCCTGGTGCCTGGGTGAGGCGCTGATGCGCGGCAAGGCGTCGATGCTGGGGGCGGCCTCCGGTGCCGTCGCTGGCCTGGTGGCGATCACGCCTGCCTGCGGCAACGTCGGCCTGATGGGTGCCATCATCATCGGCTTCATTGCTGGCTTTGCCTGCCTCTGGGGCGTCAATGGCCTGAAGAAAATGCTCGGCGCAGATGACTCGCTCGACGTTTTCGGCGTGCACGGCGTGGGCGGCATCGTCGGTGCCTTGCTGACCGGTGTGTTCAACAACCAGGCCTTGGGCGGCCCCGGCCAGGTCAGTGACTGGGTGACGGCAGCGGTGTCGTCTGTCCCAATCGCTGATCAGGTCTGGATCCAGTTCAAGGCGGTCATGCTGACCATTGTCTGGTCGGGCGTGGTGTCGTTGAGCGCCTACAAAATTGTCGATCTGGTGATCGGTCTGCGTGTGCCTGAAGAGGAAGAGCGCGAAGGCCTGGACATTACCTCGCACGGCGAAACGGCTTACAACCGGTAAACCGACCGGGGCTTTCCTTCGGGTGTTGTGGGTCACCACCCGGGGGCGCAGACCCAGCCCGCAAGAGCCACCGCTCTTGCGGGCTTTTTTTACGGCTATTTTCCAGCGACCTGGCTTCCTCAAAACGCAAGGCACAATGCGACAGTGGAGACCCATGAAATGACAACGCCTCTCGTGCTTGCCGTCGATAAGTTCCGGTGTGAAATCGCACCCGGCTTGGGTGCGTGCATTGCGGGTTTGTGGTTTGACGGCATTGCGGTGCTGCGCTCGCCCGGTGCAGGGGGTTTGATCTCTGCGCGTCACGCGGGCAGTTACCCGCTGGTGCCTTTCTCAAACCGCTTGGGGCAAGCCACTCTCAAATGGAACGGCACCAGCCACCCCCTGGTGCAAAACAATGGGGACGAGCCGCACGCCATTCACGGCGTCGGCTGGCAGCGCGCCTGGGAGGTACTGGAGGCTACTGAGCGCTTTGCCTTGCTCTCCTATGAGCACAAGCCCGACGCCTCATGGCCCTTTGCGTTTGACACCTCACAGGCCTTTCGACTGACCGGCCATGAGCTGGCGTTGACGTTGAGCATCACCAACCAGTCGGCCAGTGCGACGCCGGTGGGCCTGGGATGGCATCCGTATTTTGTCAAGCGCGCGCGCGGCCGCATTGCCTTTGAGGCCACTGGCCGCTGGGAAATGGACGCTCAAAAACTGCCCACGCACCGCATTTCCACGCACGGCCTGGATGCAGATTGCGCCTTGCTCAATGTGGATCATTGCTATGACGGCTGGAGCGGGGTGGTTCATCTTCGGGATGAGGCATTGGACACGCGCGTCAGCAGCAACCTGAGCCGCCTGGTCGTGTTCACCTCCGACACCAGGGATTTCGTGGCGATTGAGCCGGTTAGCCACGTCAACAACGCCATCAACCTGATGGCGCATAAAGTGGCCAGCGCCGAGGCGCTGGGCGTGCACGTGCTGCAGCCCGGTGAATCGATGTCCTCGGAGATGACCATTCATGTGGAGGCTGTGAAATGAGCATTCGTATCGGAGACGAAAACCTGACCATTCCCCCGGGAGATGTGACATGACGAATCGCAATGGGGCGACTGTATGAGCTGGCAAACCGTTGTCTCGGAGCCGAGCGACTTGGGTGAGTCCCCGTTCTGGCACCCGCAGGAACAAATGCTTTACTGGGTCGACATTGTGGCCAAGAAAATCCTGCGAACCAACGTCTTCATGGGCACCGTGCAAAGCTGGTCACTTCCAATGGAGCCTGGCTGCATTGCACCGGCTGCCAGCGGCGGGCTGGTGATGGCCCTGCGCGACGGCATCTACCGCGCGCAAGAATGGGGCGGCGCGTTGACGCTGATCCAGCGCTTTGGGCATGATACCGCCACCACCCGCTTCAACGATGGAAAGGCTGACCCGCTGGGGCGCTTTTGGGCTGGCACGATGTACGAACCGCGCGACGTTGCCAGTGCCGAACTATTTTCGGTAGACTGTCGGCGCGCTCGTACGCCCGAAGTGCAACGCATGGCCGGTGACGCCACCATTGCCAACGGCCTGGCCTGGTCACCCGACGCGAAGACCGTGTACTGGTCTGACACCCTGCGCCACATGATTCAAGCCTGGGACTGGGACGCTGACAGCAACGCCATGAGCGGCCAGCGCGTGTTCCACCAGTTTCCCTTGAAGCCCGCCGACTGGACTTATGCCGTGGCAGGTGCAACTGATGCACCTGCAAAGAAGGATGGCGCTGCCTATGGTGGCCGCCCGGACGGAGCCGACGTGGACGCGCAAGGCAACTACTACGTGGCCATGTATGAAGGCGCTCGTCTGCTCAAGTTTGCGCCGGGTGGCGAGTTGCTGGGCGACATCCCCGCCCCGGTGCTGTGCCCAACCATGCCCTGCTTTGGCGGTGACGATATGAAAACCCTTTTCCTCACGACCGCGCGGCACAACCGTTCGCCACAGGAACTGGCGGACATGCCGCTGTCTGGCTGCGTGTTTTCAATGCGTGTTGACGTGCCCGGGCGGCCCGCCAATTTTTTTCGAGATTGACCCGTCAAGACTTATGGATTCAGCGCTTCAGCAAATCACAGACCGCGTGCGCGCGGCCACCGCCAGTGGCACGCCGCTTCGCATACGCGGTGGCGGCAGCAAAGATTTTTATGGCCAATTGTTGCAAGGCGAGCTGCTCGACACCACGCCTTTGACAGGCATTACCAGCTATGAGCCCAGCGAGCTGGTAGTGACCGTGCGCGCCGGTACGCCCTTGGCCGAACTTGAGGCGGCACTGGCCGAGTGCGGACAATGCCTGCCATTCGAGCCCCCCCACTTCGGCTCGCAAAGCGGGCCTCTCCCTACACCCCCGGGGGGAGCGGTCAGGGAAGGGGGCACACAGTACAGCGGCAATGCCGCCGGGAGCGCCGCGACGGTCGGCGGCATGGTGGCGGCCGGTTTGAGCGGCCCGGCGCGCGCCAGCGTTGGCGGCGTGCGCGACTACATGCTCGGCGTGCAATTGCTGAATGGCCGCGGTGAGCATCTCACCTTTGGTGGCCAGGTCATGAAGAACGTGGCTGGTTATGACGTGTCGCGCCTGATGGCGGGTGCCATGGGCACGCTGGGCCTGATCACCGAGGTCTCGCTCAAAGTGCTGCCGATGGCCCCAGCCGAGGCCACGCTGGTGTTTGAGCTGGACCAGGCCCAGGCGCTGGCGCAACTGCACCGCTGGGGCGCGCAGCCGCTGCCGTTGAACGCGAGCTGCTGGGTGCATGATGACACGGTCAAACCAGATGCGACGCGTGGAGAAACAGGTGCCCATGCGAATGGCAAAGTGGCGGGTCATGTGACCGATGGCAATGTGGCCGCTGAGGTGACCGCTAAGGTGACCAGTAATGTGGCAGGAAATGTGACAGCTAAGGTCGGCGGCGTTGGACGGCTGTACGTGCGTCTGCGCGGTGCAGTCGCTGCCGTTGAATCCGCTTGCAAGAGCATGACGCAGCAGATTGCAGGCAGCCGTATCGAGGGCACAGTCGCAGCAACAGACTGGCAAGCCTGCCGCGATTTGCGTCTGCCGTTTTTTGGCAACCCACCCAAGCCCGACATGGCGCTGTGGCGCTTGAGTGTGGCGCAAACCGCGCCGCCCCTGAACCTGCCCTGGCCGCAACTGGTGGAGTGGCATGGTGCCCTGCGCTGGCTCTGGGCCCCGCTGGACGCTGCCGCCAGTGTGCGGGAAGCGGCAGGGCAGGGAGGCGGATATGCTACTGTATTTATAGCTAACTATGTATATTCAACGAGGGCTAGAGCCCAATTTGATGCATTTTCTGCGCTAAACGCACCGCTGGACGCCATTCACCGCCGTCTCAAGGCCGAATTTGACCCGGCGGGCATCTTTAACCGTGGCCGACTGTATCCCGATCTTTAACTGTGACGTTTTGAATGCAAACCAGCCTTTCCCCCGAATACAAAAACACGGCAGACGGATCTGCCGCCGAAGCCATTCTGCGCAAATGCGTGCATTGCGGTTTTTGCAACGCCACCTGCCCCACCTACCAGTTGCTGGGTGACGAACTGGATGGTCCGCGCGGTCGCATCTACTTGATGAAGCAGGTGCTGGAAGGCGTTGCGCCCACGCGCAAAACCCAGCTGCATCTGGACCGTTGCCTGACCTGCCGCAACTGCGAAACCACCTGCCCCAGCGGCGTGGACTACGGCCATCTGGTGGACATTGGCCGCAAGCTGGTGGATGCCAAAGTGCCGCGCACTGCGCCCGAGCGCGCACTGCGCTGGGCCTTGAAAGAAGGCCTGCCCTCGCCCCTGTTTGGTCCGGCGATGAAGGTGGGGCAACTGGTGCGCGGCCTGTTGCCCGCATCGCTCAAAAACAAGGTGCCCTCGGCGCAGGACGCAGGGGTCTGGCCGACGCGCCAGCATGCGCGCAAAGTGCTGTTGCTCAAAGGCTGCGTTCAGCCGTCGATGATGCCCAACATCGACAGCGCCACGGCGCGCGTGCTGGACGCAGCGGGCATCCAGAGCGTGCTGGCGGCCAAGGCCGGCTGCTGTGGCGCGGTCAAATTTCACCTCAATGACCAGGATGGCGGCAAGGCACAAATGCGCGCCAACATCGATGCCTGGTGGCCGTATGTTGCAGGGGATGCGACAGCAGAGAGCACAGGCGGAAAATCGGGCGAAGGTTCAAACTCGTTGGCCGTCGAAGCCATCCTCATGAACGCCTCGGGCTGCGGCGTCACGGTCAAGGAATATGGCCACATCCTGCAAGACGATCCGGTCTATGCCGCCCGTGCCAAACGCATCAGTGAGATCACCCAAGACCTGAGCGAATGGCTGCCTGAGCTGGCGGACTCGCTGCGTGGCAAATTGAACGCGGCCACCGTCAAGGCATTGGGCCAAGTCGCATTTCACCCGCCCTGCACGCTGCAGCACGGCCAGCAACTTAGCGGCGGTGTAGAAAGTCACCTCACGGCGCTGGGCTTCAACATCAAGGTCGCCAGCAACGAATCGCATCTGTGTTGCGGCTCGGCCGGCACCTACTCGGTTTTGAACCCGGCTATTGCCTACCAGCTACGTGACCGCAAGCTCGACAATTTGCAGGAGATGCGTCCCGAGATCATCGTCAGCGCCAACATTGGCTGCATTACGCATCTGCAAAGTGGCACGGCGACACCGGTGAAGCATTGGGTTGAGGTGCTGGATGCTGCTTTGCCACCCGCCAACGGATAGGCGAGTTTTCAGTCGGGCGGGAATCAAGCCGTGGCCGTTGATGGCTTCATGCGTCGGCTCAAACAAAGCCCCGCCAGCCCCAGCCCCAGCAGGGCCAAGCTGCCTGGTTCAGGCACTGCATGCAGGAACCCACGAATCTCGCC
>JANMVO010000575.1:0-1533 GCA_031392805.1 Rhodoferax sp.
GTTGACCTGGACGGCACCATGGTGGACACGCTTGGCGACTTTGTGGCGGCGTTGAACCTGATGCTGGGTGACTTGTCGATGGCGGCGGTGGCTCGCGAGCGGGTTGCACGGTGGGTCGGAAAAGGCTCAGAAAATCTCATAAAACACGCTCTGGCCCTTGATTACCCTGAGAATATAGCTATTGATTGGGAAGCAAACGACGCGCAAGACCTGTATGCAAAAGCGTGGGCCAGCTACCAGCGTCACTACCTGGCAATCAACGGCCAGTATTCCAGCGTGTACCCCGGCGTGGTGGCGGGACTGCAGCAGCTCAAAGCCCGGGGCCTGAAGCTGGCTTGCCTCACCAACAAGCCCACGGCCTTTGCGCTCGCCCTGTTAAAGGCCAAGGGTCTGCACGGATTTTTTGAAGTGACGTTTGGGGGCGACGCATTTGTGCGCAAAAAGCCTGACCCGCTGCCACTGCTTGAAACCTGCAAAGCCTTGGGCACATTGCCGCAGCGCACGCTGATGATTGGCGACTCCAGCAATGACGCGCAGGCTGCGCGTGCGGCAGGGTGTCCGGTTCTGCTGGTGACTTATGGCTACAACCACGGCGAGCCGGTTGAGGCCGTGGATGCCGATGGGTTCATCGATTCTCTTGAAAATCCTGCCTGCTATGGTTCCCCAGTTTTACCTGGTATATAGGGAAGCGAGGGAAGCGCCTTCTTCGATTTGAGATCGGCCGGCATTGGGCGCAACCAGCCTGACATCAGTGCATGGAAACACACAGCGAGCGCACCCTGCCTTTGCTACACTGCGGATATGTTCATTCACCGCATCAGCATCACAGGTTGCAGCGACCGGGGGGCCTGGCCCTGGCGCACGCCAGCCCTGGCTGCCCGCACGCCTGGCCGCATCGCTGCAAGCATGCACGCCTAGCCAGCCTGGCGCGGCTGACCGGCAAACACTTGGCCTTCGCCGGTCGACGCGCCGATCGCCTTGATCACTTTGCAGTGAGGCAAGGCAATATTTGAATGAACGCAGGGTGGATTTACCCTCCCCCAATGAGAGGCCTCATCCCATGATTTCCGAACTTGAATTCAAATCCCTGAGCGCGCAGGGCTTTAACCGCATTCCCCTGACGGTGGAAGCATTTGCCGACCTGGAAACGCCGCTGTCTTTGTATCTGAAGCTGGCCTATTCCAGCCACGGCGGCGGAGATGCTGGCCCCCACGCTTCGCTGCCCCCCGGGGGGGCCGTCAGCAGCTTGGGGCGGCCCGGCGCTGCCTACGCTGGCCCCCACGCTTCGCTGCACCCCGAGGGGGCCGTCGGCAGCTTGGGGCGGCCCGGCGCTGCCTACAGCTTCCTGCTCGAATCGGTCGTCGGTGGTGAGCGCTTTGGCCGCTTCAGCTTCATCGGCTTGCCCGCCCGCACGCTGGTGCGCGCCAGCGGCTTCGGTCGTGATGCGCTCACCGAAGTGGTAACGGACGGCGTGGTGGTGGAAACCTCCAAAGCCAATCCGCTGGACTTCATTGCCGATTACCAAAAACGCTT
>JANMVO010000600.1:0-2876 GCA_031392805.1 Rhodoferax sp.
TCCGCCGCTGCGCGATGCAAGCCGAGACAAGGGAACTCAAACGCGGCGGATAAACCTTGTTGGACTGAACTGCCGCCCTGAATGCTGCAGCGCTGATGGCATAGGGGTTTGTAAGCCTGGCGTGCGGATGCATGCGCAAATTATGACGGGAGATTTGACGTTTGTGTTGCCCCACCCAGGTGATTTGGGAGTAAATCGCACTGGCGCACAACAGTGACGCCGGCTGGCCACCAGTACAAGCGGGCCAACATTGCCGCCAGGCGCGGCGCACCCCCGGCCTGCGTCAAACAGCCCTGCCAACTGCCACTGATGGGGTTACCCCGCAGCCGCTTGTCATGGCGGCCCCCGGCACTCGGGCACAAGCGCGCTGGTTGGCGCGGGCAGCCGCCCAAGACCCGCCAGTACCGCCGTGACGCGCAAACGCCCTTGCCCGCAACACGGACACAGCAGCACATTGATCTGCGCCACCCTTGCCATGAAGGCGTGGGCCGACTCCGTGGCCTGCGGGTTGGGTTGCGGCATCTGCAAAGCCGCGCGGGCTGCTGGCAGCTTGACTCTTTTGCAGGCGGACGCCAACACCCCATAGTGGCGAATCCGCTTGATGCCGTTGGGCAGGATGTGCAACATGAAGCGGCGTACAAACTCAGGGCCATCAAGCCACAACAAACGTTTGCCACCCTGGTTGTCAGCACGCACCGAGAACGCCACCTCGCGGTCGTTGATTGAGCGGATGCGTTCATTGCTGATGGCCGTGCGGTGCGTGTAACGGCTCAAGTACTCCAGCACCTGGGCCGGGCCGCCCAGCGGCGTCTTGGCGTACACCACCCACTGATGCTGGTAGAGCTGGCGTTGCCGCTGCCGCCAGGGGCCGTCCTGGCCTTGCGGATCGCGTTCAATCGCGCCGCTATGGTGCGCGCCACGCAGCGCCGCCAGAAACAAGCCGCGAAACACTTTGGACAAGGCCAGCACCGGAAACAGGAAATTGGGCTTGCGCGCAGGGCTGTGCCACTGCCCATCCTGCCCCAGCGCCCCGCAAGCCATCACCGCGTGCAGGTGAAGGTGCAAACGCAAGTCCTGCGTCCAGGTGTGCAGCACCAGGCTGAAGGCCGGTGTGCCACCGCTGACCCCTGCAGCCGTCCCCATCCATTTGGGATTGGCCGCAAACTCCGACAAAGTTTGCGCCGTGCAAGCAAACAGCGTGTCAATCACCCAGCGCGGATGCACACCATACAAACCATTGAGACCGTGCGGCAGCGTGAACACCAGGTGGCAATAAGGCACTGGCAGCACTTCAGCCAGCCGGCCTTGCAGCCAGGCATCCTTGACCCGTGCGCCGCAGCCTGGGCAATGTCGGTTGCGGCACGAGTGGTATCGCCAGTGGCTGCTCCCACAGGCGTCGCAGGTCAATCGTTCACCGCCCAGGGCGGCGGTGCGGCAGGCAACGATCCCGCGCCAGGCCTTCGCCTGCGGGCTTGACAGAGTGTGTGATCGCAGATAGGCCGCACCGAACTGGCGCAGCACTTCGGCGACGCTGCCAGGCATGGCCGGGATTGCCGCAGTTGATCGCCTTGGGCTTTAGCAGTGGCGCAGCCCGGCCAGCAGGTCCAGCGGGTCGAGCGTTTTGTCGGGACGGAATTGCGGGCTGATCAGGTGCAGGTAGCGCCCAGTGGTGCTGATGTGGCCGTGGCCCAGCAGCTTTTGGATGGTGAAGAGGTCGACGCCGCCTTCCAGAAGATGGGTGGCAAAGCAGTGGCGCAGGGTGTGGATGCCGCCGCTCTTGGTGATGTTGGCGCGTGCGCAAGCCCCGTGGTAGGCGCGCTGGGCCATCCCGATGTGCATGGGTTGGGTGCCACTGGCGTCGGCAAACAGCCAGGTGCTCGGGCGCACGCAACGGGCATAAATCCGCAGCAGCTCCAGCAGCGTCGGGCTCAAGACGGTGTAGCGGCCCTTGCCGCCCTTGCCACTGGCCACCCGGATGCACATGCGGTCGGGGGCGCTGTCGATGTCGGCAACCCTCAATGCACAGGCTTCGGACACCCTCAGCCCGCTGGCGTAGAGGGTTTGCAGCAGCATGCGCCGCGCAGGATGGGCGCTGGCCGCCAGCAGGCGCGATATCTCCTCGCGCCCAAGCAGTTCAGGCTGTTTGGCAGGGACTTTGGCAAAGGGAATATGAAATTGTTCGCGCCCGTGCCCCAGCACGGTCTGGAACAGGAACTGCGCCGCGCAGGCGGCCTGGTTCATGCTGCTGTAAGAGAGCTTCTGCTCTTTGACCATGTGCAGCAGGTAGGCCTGGACTTCTTGTTGGGTGTACAGCGCAGGGTCGCGCCGGTAGTGTTTGGCCATGCGCCGGATGGCCCGGATGTAGGTTTCTTGGGTGCGCGGCGCAAAGCCGCGCTGCACCATGGCGTCGAGCATGCGTTGGCGTAGTTCTGTCATGAAGTTTCTCCTTCAAAGCCGGGGAACATTCCCCAGCCCGAAGGCTTCACATCACGGACCAAAAATACAAGCCACCCGCCAACAAAAACGCGGTGGCGGCCTGTGAGGACCAGCCACCGCGTCAGCGGTTTAGTTCAACGTAATGTATGCCGCAAAACTTGCGGTATATATCGGCGACTGCGGTTTAATCTGGTCATAACAATCTCCTGTGAGGGGCTTGCCTATTAGGTTTGGCGGCAATACACTGTTTATTTATCCAGTTATAAAAGCAGCCATGAAACCCCGCAGTCCGCCTTTGCAATCTACCCGCTTGCTCGACCAGGTCAGGGAGCGGATTCGTTATTTGCACTATAGCCTGAGCACTGAAAAAGTCTACCTGTACTGGGTCCGGTTTTTCATTCGCTGGCATGGTCGGGACGGCGCCATGAAGCATCCCCGCG
>JANMVO010000605.1:0-2575 GCA_031392805.1 Rhodoferax sp.
CGCGTTCCAATCGCGCGCTGACTGTCGGCGGAACTTTGCCAAGGCATACACTGTCCACTCCACCATGCGCCGCCTGCTTCTCATTCTCATGATCGCCCTGCTGCCAGTGCGCGCCTGGGCAAGTGACGTCATGACGGTTGCCAGTGCGGTCCCAGCATTGAAAGCTATTGAAACAATAGCTAGTTATGCACTATCCACGCGGGCTACAGCCCGTTTTAACAGTGAAATAAGCACCAAATTGACGGCGGACATGCCGTTTGACTGCCCGCTGCTTGCCCAGGTTGTCCGGAATCCGGCGCAAGACAAGGGCGGCAACCCATTCAAGCCGCTGTGTCACGGCTGCCATACCTGCCAGCTTTGCATGGCCCTGGTCACGGGTTACCCCATGGTGCAGGTCAGCGCGGCCCGCCTGCCGCAAGCCATGCAGCATTTAGCCGCCATCAGCTTCACCAGCGCCGAGCGCGCGCCGGGCTACAAACCGCCCATTTCCTGATCGCCATGCCATTGGTCCGTCCACTTGCTGGACGGGAGGGCCGCCCGGGCGGTGCTTGTCTGTCAGGGAATTTATGCTCACGTCAACTTTTGAAGTCAACCCTCGGGGCCGCCGTCAGGGCCGCCAGTTTTACCCTGCCCTGCCTGCGCTCCCCGCCTTGTATGGCGTCATCGGCAAGACGTTGCGCTGGCTGGTGCCTGCGCTGCTGCTGCCCCTGTCAGCACTGGCCCAGCCAGCGCTGAGCCTGGATCAGGCGCTGTTGCTGGCCCAGCAGCGCTCCCGGCAGATGGTGGCGCAGGACGCCCTCGCATCGTCGTCGCGGCAGATGGCATTGGCGGCTGGCCAGTTGCCCGACCCCACCTTCAAGCTGGGCGTCAACAACCTGCCCGTCACCGGGCCAGACCGCTACAGCTTCACCAGCGACTTCATGACCATGCGCTCGGTCGGTGTGGCGCAGGAGTTCACGCGCGCTGACAAACGCAAGGCGCGCACCGCCCGGTTTGAACGGGAAGTCGAAGTGGCGCAGGCGGGCCGCGCGGTGCTACTGGCCAACCTGCGGCGCGACACTGCCATGGCGTGGCTGGAGCGTCATTACCTGGAGCGCATGCTTGAGCTCTTGAAGACGCAGCGCACCGAGACCGGCCTGCAGACAGACGCGGCAGACGCGGCCTACCGTGGCGGGCGCGGCGCGCAGGCTGACGTGTTTGCGGCGCGCTCTGCCGTGGCCCTGTTGGACGACCGCATCCGCCAGGCCGAGCAGCAGATCACGGTCGCCAAAACAAAACTGGCCCGCTGGGTTGGTGACGCAGCGGGCCAGACGCTGGCCGCCCCACCCAGCCTCTCGGCAGTCCGTCTGCACACCCAGGGTCTTGAAGAGCAGTTGGCACACCACCCGCAAATTGCGTTGATGCAGGCGCAGGAGGCGGTTGCCCGCGCCGAGGTTGGCATGGCGCAGACCAACCAGCAATCGGACTGGAGCGTCGAGCTGATGTACAACTTGCGGGGCCCGGCCTACTCCAACATGATCTCGCTCAATGCCTCCATCCCGCTGCAATGGGATCAAAAAAACCGGCAAGACCGCGAGGTGTCGGCCAAACTCTCCCTGGCCGAACAAATGCAAGCCCAGCGCGAAGAAGCCACGCGGGCGCATGTGGCCGAGATCCGTGCCTGGCTGCAAGAGTGGCAGAGCAACCAGCAGCGCCTGGCGCACTATGACAGCGCGTTGATTCCTCTCGCCACGGAGCGCGCGCGCGCCACGGTGGCAGCCTATCGCGGCGGCAGCGGCGTGCTGGCTGCCGTGCTTGAAGCGCGGCGCATGGAGATCGACACCCGCGTGGACCGCCTGCGTCTTGAAATGGAGACCGCCGCCCGCTGGGCACAGCTGGAGTACCTGATTGCACCCGAGCCGCAGGCGCTTGCAAAAGACCCTATGGCTAAAGCCACGGAGGCACCCCAATGAAATTCAAACTGATCTTGATGGGCGTGGTGGCAGCCGGTGTGCTCGCTGGCGCAGGTTATGGCTTGTACGTCACCGGCATGCAGCGCGGAATGGCTATGACGACGATGCCCGAGGCATCGGTGACGACGACGGCCAAGGCATCAGCGACGACGACGCCCAAGGCGTCGGTGGCGGCAAACGGTGCGGACAAGAGTGGCGGCACGCTGCCGATGAGCATTGCCCAGGGCGAGGAGGCCACGCGCCGGCACATCGCGTCAGGCATCAAGGCCGGGGACGTTGACCCTGTGACTGGCAAAAAGATCATCTACTACCACGACCCGATGGTGCCGGGCAACAAGTTCGACAAGCCAGCCAAATCGCCCTTCATGGACATGATGCTGGTGCCGGTGTACGCCGACGGCGACAGCGATGGCAGCCAGGTGACGGTCAGCCCGCGCATCCAGCAAAATCTGGGCGTGCGCACGGCAGCCGTGGCTGAAGGGAGCCTGTCGCCACAGATATCTGCCGTAGGCAACATCGCCTTCAACGAGCGTGACCAGGCCGTCGTGCAGACGCGTGCGACCGGCTATGTGGAGCGCATGCACGTGCGTGCCACGCTGGACCGGGTGGCCAAAGGGCAGCCG
>JANMVO010000606.1:0-7524 GCA_031392805.1 Rhodoferax sp.
GCGTGCTGCGCTGCATAGGCCAGTGCCAGGCCTGCCCCCCACGAGCCGCCCACCACCAGCCAGCGGTCGATGCCCAAATGGATGCGCAGGCGCTCGATATCGGCCACCAAGTGGGCGCTGGTGTTGTGCCGAACCGACCCACGGGGCAAGCTGCGTCCGCAGCCGCGCTGGTCAAACAGCAGTACCCGGTGACGTTGCATGTCAAACATCTGCCGGTGCCGCACCGAGCAGCCACTGCCCGGGCCGCCATGCAAAAAAACAAGGGGCAAGCCATTGGGCTGCCCAAATTGCTCAAAATAGACTTGGTGGCCGTCACCCACATCGAGCAAGCCCGTAGCATAGGGCACGGGCACAGGGTGCGGGGCAGCGGGCGCAACCATCTGGTTCATAGCCGCCATGCTAGCCGCATTCGGGCCGCAGACGCCCGGCACGGCGGCACGAATGGCGACTTGCAGCACAAACTCATGAAAATCATGAGGTGCGAATCCATAATTTGCCGATGCCGCAAATCAACCCAAGCCCCAATACTAGGCGGTGTGCTGACAGATGTGCTGCCAGTACGTTGACCGCGTTTTGCGGGAGTGACCAAGAGGAGTGACCGTATGAAATGGGAAAAACCAGCCGCTATCGATATGCGCCTTGGCTTTGAAATCAACATGTACATTTCCAATCGTTGATAGCAGACCATTGACCGCAGTCAACCCGTCGGGTGCACCCGACGGGTTGCGCCATGCCAGCTTTTGCTGTCCAGATTCACCATTACCAACTGAAGCCTGCTGCGTGAAAATCCATGTCCTAGGGTCTGCCGCAGGCGGCGGCTTTCCGCAGTGGAACTGCAACTGTCCCAACTGCCAGGGTTGCCGCAGCGGCAACCCCAGGTTTACCGCGCGCACCCAGTCGTCCATTTCCGTCAGTGCTGACCAGCAAAACTGGGTGCTGTTCAACGCATCGCCTGACATCCTGCAGCAAATCCGCAGCTTCCCTGCTCTGCAACCGGCTCGCGCCTTGCGTGACACTGCCATTTGTGCCGTCTTTTTGATGGACGCGCAAATCGACCACACCACCGGCCTGTACATGCTGCGCGAGCACCGTCAACCGCTGGAATTGTGGTGCCACCCGCTGGTGCGGGACGACCTGACCAGCGGCAACCCGCTGTTCAGTGTGCTGTCGCACTACTGTGGCATCGACTGGCACGAGGTTAGTTTAGACGCGGGGGGGTTCGTCATGGCCAGTGCGCCCGGCCTGCACTTTCGGGCGCTGCCGCTGGTCAGCAACGCGCCGCCCTATTCACCGCACCGCGACCAGCCCCAGCCTGGCGACAACGTTGGCGTCACCATCACTGACATCGCCACCGGTCAAAGCGTATTTTACGCTCCTGGTCTGGGTCAAATGGAGCCCGCTGTGTGGTCCGCCATGCTGGCGGCAGACTGCGTGCTGGTCGACGGCACGCTATGGACTGACGACGAAATGATCGGCCTGGGGGCCTCGCATAAAACCTCGCGCGCGATGGGCCACATGCCGCAAAGTGGCCCGGACGGCATGCTGGAATGGCTGGACAAACTGCCCGCCAGCACCCGCAAAGTCCTGATCCACATCAATAACACCAACCCCCTGTTGGACGCCGACAGCCAAGAGCGCCAGGAGTTGACCGCACATGGCATCGAAGTCGCCTTTGACGGCATGGAAATCGACCTATGAACGCCAACCCACTTGCCCCCTGGAGCGCCGAAGACTTCGAAACCCGGCTGCGTGGCAAAAGCGCCAGCTATCACATCAACCACCCGTTTCACGTGATGATGGCGCAGGGCCTGCTGTCGCGCAGCCAGTTGCAGGGCTGGGTGGCCAACCGCTTTTACTACCAAATCTCGATCCCGCTCAAAGACGCCGCCATTTTGTCCAATTGCGACGACCGTGACATTCGGCGTGAATGGATCTTGCGGATTCTGGACCACGACGGCTCGAACGTCGGTGGCATAAAAGACGCGGGCGGCATCGAAGCCTGGGTCGGGCTGGGTCAGGCCGTGGGACTGTCGCGCGACGAAGTGACGTCACTGCGCCACGTGGTGCCAGCGGCGCGATTTGCGGTTGATGCCTACGTCAATTTTGCGCGCCGACAGCCCTGGCAGGAAGCTGTGGCGTCCAGCCTGACTGAACTGTTTGCGCCCCACATTCACCAGCAGCGCATCGACACCTGGCCCACGCACTACCCGTGGGTTGATGCTGCAGGTCTTCAATACTTCAAGCAGCGCCTGAGCCAAGCCCGCCGCGACGTGGAGCACGGCCTGACGTTCACACTGAACCACTTCAGCCAGACCCGCGCCTTGCAGGAGCGCGCCCTTGAAATCCTGCAGTTCAAGCTGGACGTGCTGTGGGCACTGGCCGACGCCATCATGCTCAGCGAATGCAACATCGAGATCAAAGGCCCCAAAATGAAGCTTCCCATATGACGACCTCAACCGAACCAACTGACGCCATTGGTCTTGGCCACCAGCCCCGACTGGCCAGCCACTATCGGCTGCAGTGGGAAGAAGTGCAAAAGTCCTGGGTGCTGCTGTACCCCGAAGGCATGGTCAAACTCAACGGCAGCGCCGGTGAAATCATGCAGCGCCTGGACGGCGCTAAAACCGTACAAGCCGTGGTGACTGAACTCGAAACCCAATTTGACGCCACCGGTCTTGCGCGTGACGTACTGGATTTTCTGTCGATTGCACGGCGCCAGGGTTGGGTCAGGCCATGACCGCCGGCCCGCCGCTGTGGCTTCTGGCCGAGCTGACCTACCGCTGCCCTTTGCATTGTGTGTTTTGCTACAACCCGGTCAACTTTGCCCAGACCGGTGCTGCTGCCGAGCTGTCAACTGACGACTGGCTGCGCGTGCTGCGCCAGGCGCGTGCGGCGGGCAGCGTGCAGTGCGGCTTTTCGGGCGGTGAGCCCATGCTGCGCGACGACCTGGAGGTGCTTGTCGGCGAAGCACATCAGTTGGGGTTTTATACCAACTTGCTAACCTCGGGCGTGGGCCTGACCGAGGCGCGCGCCGCAGGCCTCAAAGACGCCGGTTTGGACCACATTCAGCTGTCGTTTCAAGACTCGACCAAAGAGCTCAACGACTTTCTGTCGCACACCAAAACCTTTGACCTGAAATGGCGCACCGCCCAGATGATCAAGGCCAACGGCTGGCCCATGGTGCTGAACTGCGTGGTGCACCGCCTCAACATCGACTACATCGAGCAGATCATCGACCTGGCGGTCGAGCTGGGGGCCGACTACCTGGAACTGGCCAACACCCAATATTACTCATGGGCCGAGATCAACCGGGACCAGCTGCTGCCGTCGCGCGAGCAGTTGCAGCGCGCCGAGCGCGTCATGCAGGCCTGCCGCGAACGGCTGGGCGGGCGGCTGCGCATCTTTTTTGTGGTGCCTGACTATTATGAAAACCGGCCCAAGAAATGCACCAACGGCTGGGGCAATATTTTGTTGACGGTGACGCCAGACGGCACAGCCTTGCCTTGCCACACCGCCAAAATGATCAAGGGCATCGACTTCCCCAACGTGCGAGACATGAGCGTGCAGGAGATCTGGACCAACTCGCCGGGGTTTAACCATTTTCGCGGTGACAGCTGGATGAAAGAGCCTTGCCGAACCTGCCCCGAAAAAGAAAAAGACCTGGGCGGCTGCCGCTGTCAGGCCTACATGCTCACGGGCGACGCCGCCAACCCGGACCCGGTGTGCGACAAGTCACCCCACCATGCACGGGTGCAGACGGCGGTGGCCTACGCACAGGTGCCTGACGCCCAGCGCAGCCTGACTCAGCCGCTGGTTTTTCGCGACCCCAAGACGTCCGCGCGGCTGGCACCTTCTGCGCAATGAAGCGGTGGCCGCAGGATAGAGCGAAACACAGAACGGCCAAAACTACCACAAAATGTAGTAAAAAAACTGGCCACCCATCAAATGCTGCGCACTGGCGTTGCCGCTTGACGCAAAGTGAATGGTGTCGTGCGCGGCCCCGGGTGGATACTGGTAGAGTTGCCAATTCCTGCTTTCAAACTGCTCATCAACCACCCTCACCTGAAGGAGACTCACATGGCAAACTCCCCGCAAAATCCGTTTGGCGACCTGACCAAAATGATCGAGAAATTCAAAGTTCCCGGTATTGACATGGCTGCCATCATTGAAGCGCGACGCAAAGACATTGAAGCCTTGGTCGAATCCAACAAGGCGGCCATGGAAGGCATGCAGGCTGTGGGCCGCAAGCAGGCTGAGATGCTCGCGGCTGCCATGCAGGAAATTCAGGCCACTGCAAAAAGCCAGGCGAGCAGCATGGGCGACCCGGCTAAACAGACCGAAATTGCCAAAAAGGCCTTTACAAAAGTACTTGCCGACGTGAAAGACTTGGCCGAAATGGCGCGCAAGTCGCAAGCGGACTCGATGGCCAGCATCACCAAGCGCGCCACTGAGCACATGCAGGAAATCAAGAAGATGTTGACGCCCAAGTAGGCCTCCCTGCGCAAAGTCGGTGCACATGTCCAGCAATTTAAATATCCAGGTACGCCCTGCCACCCTGCGTGACGCCCGCGCAATAGCAGAAATTTATGTCAGCACCTGGCAGGTCGCCTACGCGGGTCTGGTGCCTGACGATCATCTCAAGAGCCTGTTGGTTGACAAGCAACAGGCCAAGTGGCGCGAGGCCATTCAGTACAGCGAGCCGCAGGTGCTGGTGGCACTCGATGGCAATGCCATTGTCGGTTTTGCCGGGTTCGACCGCTCGCGTGACCCAAAAACCAAACCCTCCACCGGTGAAATCTGGGCCATGTACGCCGCCCCTGATTATTGGGACGAAGGTGTGGGGCTTGCCCTGTGGGATGGCTGCCGCGAAGGCCTGGTTGAAGAGGGTTGCACCGAGGTGACCCTGTGGGTGCTGTTGCGCAACGAACGCGCCTTGCGCTTTTATGAGCTGGCCGGATTCAAGCGCGACATGGCCAGCGCCAAGACCGTTCCCATGGGCAGCGGCAAGGTGGAAGAGATTCGGCTCAAACGGTCGCTGGCGGATTAAACGTCGGCGCAGCCGCTTGGCAAGTCCGCTGCGGCTGCATAGGCGCACTGCGTTTAGCGCGTCGGGATTGTTGAACTATCGAGAGTGCCGAAATTCACGAGACCGTTCAGGCTGAACCTGATTTAGGGAAAGATTGGCGCCACACAGACAGCCCGCCAAGCAGCCTGGATCGCATTTTCAGCCGGGGTTTTGAATCTTCCAGTCAAATATTGCTCTAGCCCTTATGCTATATGCATAGTTAGCTATAACAAATATAGTATCCGTCAAACCTCGCCCCCAAATTTCTTCGTCAGGTTGGCAATGTAGGTCTCCACCATTTTCTCAAACTCGCCTTCCACCACGGGCACCACCACCATTTTCATCAACCCCGGCAAGGGAATGGCAAGATCGCCATTAATTTGCAGGGTCAGGCCGGTGGATTTCTTGTTGTCCTTGATCTTCCAGCTGCCTGTGACCAGCGCGTTGCCTTCGCCCTCAACCGGCGTCCACACCACCGTGCCTTTGGTTTTGTTGGACACGTAGTTGCAGGCATAAATGGTTTGCAGGTGGATGGAGGCCACGCCGATCTTGGCCATCTCCCAGCGGTAGGTGCCCCCGCCCATGTCCACCAGCTTGTCCACCTTGGGAAAAAAGCTGGCCGAAGTGGGCACGTCTGACAGCACGGCAAACACGTCTGCCGCCTTTGCCTTGACTTCAAATTCGTAGCCGAGATCGATGGTGACGTTGACGGTCATGGGAGCTTCTCCTGGTGTTTGGGTTGGCAGGGTGTGGCGGCTGATCCAGTGCCAGTTTACAAAAATGCCTGACGGAGCTCCGGTCCGATCAAGCGCTGCCCCTTGCGCTGCGCTGCGGGTTCAATTCGGGCAGCACCAAACTGAGGTTCTGCCCGGCGTGCGCCAGGCGTCCTCCCACGTAGCAGCCGATGGCGCCCGCGCCCAGAATGATGAAGTTCATGCCGTGTCAGCTGACAGCGTTTGGCCCGGTAATGTGCCAGGTATTGCGCCCGGCAAATGCGCCCGAATCAGGTCACTGGCAATCGACACGCCATGAGGAATTTTGGGCAGCGCGTCGTCTGGCCCAAACCAGCGCGCCTCGGCAATTTCTGCTTCGTCAATCTTGATCTCGCCACCCTCAAACTCCGCGGTGTAGGCGATCATCAGCGAATGAGGAAAGGGCCACGGCTGGCTGCCAAAGTAGGCGATGTTGCGCACCTTCAAACCCACCTCTTCAAACACCTCGCGGTGAACCGCTTCCTCCACCGATTCCCCAGCTTCCACAAAGCCTGCCAGTGCCGTGAAAAACGGCGCTGGCGAGGCGCTGTGCCGCGCCAGCAGAATCGAATCGCCACGCCGGATAAGCACCATCATCGCCGGTGAAATCCTCGGATAAGCCATGAAGCCACACGCCGGGCACCTGACGCAGCGCTCAACCGCCACATGCACCGTGGGCGTGCCGCAGGCGCCGCAAAACCGGTGCGTGCGCGCCCAGTTGCTGATCTGAAAAGCCCGCCCCGCCACCGACAGCAGCGCTTCGTCCATGGTGCCAAACAGCGAGCGCAGCTTGCGAAACACCAGGCCGGTGCCGGACAGGTCGGTTAGACCAGATAAACCAGATTCGTACGACATGCCCATTGCACCTGCTGCGTCCAAGGCTCCAGGCGCAGCCGCAGTACCGGCGCTACCTACAGCACCGGCGCTACCGACAGTACCCGTGGCCCCCGGTACACTGCCCGCGCTGCCCTTGATGTCCTTGTCGATCCAGGTGGTCTGGCAATACTGGTCACCCAGCAGCCCGACAGGATGGAACTGCGCTGCCTGCAACCCCAGTTGGGCCAGCGCCTGCGCAGTGGGCAGCGCCAAGTCGCTTTCATGCACCAGCAGTTCATCACCGCTAAAAACAAAGTTGGCGGGCGCAGCATGGGTTTGTGCAGCCAGCAAGGATGTGAAAGAAGAAGGCGTTTTGAGCATAGGCCACCATGCTAGCTCAATTTATGGCCCTGAAACGGCATAAACTGCTTAAATTGGAAGCAAAATAGGCCTCTAGCCCTTGTCCATAGTGCATAAGAAGCTATTAAATACATAGTAAACTGGTTTTTACCGGTTTCCCAACGCCCAGGACAAATTTGAAATGACCCTGCTTCTCGCCCCCATGGAGGGCCTGCTGGACTTCGTGCTGCGCGACATCCTCACGCGTGTCGGCGGCGTGGACGGCTGCGTGTCGGAGTTCATCCGCGTCACCAACACGCTGCTGCCAGACCGCGCCTTCATTCGCGTGGTGCCCGAGCTGCTCAATGGCGGGCGCACGTTCGCCGGTGTGCCGGTGCGCGCGCAGCTGCTGGGGTCCGACCCGGTATGTCTCGCTGAAAACGCGGCGGCGCTGGCGGCGTTGGGGCCGGACGGCATCGACCTGAATTTTGGCTGCCCGGCCAAAGTGGTGAACCGCCACGGCGGCGGTGCCGCGCTGCTGGACGATCCCGA
>JANMVO010000631.1:0-7308 GCA_031392805.1 Rhodoferax sp.
CGCCAGGCCTTGGCCTGCGGGGTTGAGAGCAGGTGCGTTGCCAGACAGGCCGGGCCGAACTGGCGCAGCACATCGGCCACCGTGGCCATGGGCGTAGCTCGCCAAAGCCCCTTAACAGTGGCGCAGCGCAGCCAGCAAATCCAGTGGGTCGAGTTTTCTTTGGGTGGGCGAAACTGCGGACTGATCAGGTGCAGGTAGCGCCCTGTGGTGCTGATATGGCCGTGGCCCAGCAGTTTCTGGATGGTGAAGAGGTCAACCCCGCCTTGCGAAGCAAGTGGGTGGCAAAGCAGTGGCGCCAATTACGATGTCGGAATAGGCGTCATTCGTTTGCGACTCATCTACTGCAAGCCGGCACCGACATCCGCACGGTGCAAGAGTTGCTGGGTCATTCGGATGTGTCAACCGCCATGATCTACACCCACGTTTTGAAGGTGGCGGCGGGTGTCACGGCCAGCCCGCTGGATGCTTTTGGACGTTCGCCTATTTTGTCGACGCCAAATAGCCGTTGATCTAATATGCTATAAATATAGTATCTAACTATGTAGCATTGACGAGGGCTATAAGCCAGTTTAACTTCAGGTCTCGATCAGCGAATATCGACCCCAGCGAGGACAGTTTTTGCCAGATTTGCAGCCGACGTTCCCTAGGTCCGACCGGCTGCTGGGGTCAGAATGTTGTTGCATCAGGTTGTCGCAAGTTGACAGTTTACTTGCCCAATTCGGTGCTTGTCCCGGGTTTGGATTTACACGTCGAGCGTCAGACTTCTGGTCTTTTGCACTGTCAGGCAAAGAGCCGCGTTCCACCAAAACCAGTCCGTGTGTTCCCCGCTCATCGCCTGCTGGCACCAGAGCACATTTCGACGCTGCGTGGCCACCCTTCGACGCGAACATAACAGTTGCGGCGTGCGACCAGAAGGGGAATTGCGAATGGATACATCGCGCTCAATCGATTCAAACAGAGTTCAGAGCCCAAACAAACCTGGTTGTTGATTTTCTGTTGATTTGATGTCAACATTGGCCAATGGGCATTGAATCGACAGCGCGGTCAAGCGTGGATCCGACTTGGCTCGCGGGTGCACTTGCGGGACAGCGCGCTTCGCTTGCGCGCGCCATAACAGCCGTTGAAGAAAACACCGTCGATGCCGGCCGTGTGCTGCAGGCCATCTATCCGCTGGTCGGTCGTGCATTGGTCGTTGGATTCACCGGGGCGCCTGGCGTTGGCAAATCGACTCTCGTCGCCGCCTGTATCGCGGAGGCGCGCCGCCGTGGTCTGAAAATTGGTGTGGTTGCCATTGATCCGTCGAGTCCGCTCACGGGAGGTGCGGTTCTCGGCGACCGGATCCGCATGCTCTCCATTGCCTCCGACAATGAGGTGTACGTGCGCAGCCTTGCTGCACGGGGCCATCTCGGCGGGCTGTCGGCGGCGGCATCGCGTGTGGTCGACGTGCTCGATGCCGCAGGCAAGGATCTGATCATCATCGAGACCGTTGGCGTTGGCCAGTCCGAGACGGAAGTCAGCGGTTTGGCGCATCTCACCGTGCTTGTCTGCGCACCCGGCATGGGAGACGAGGTCCAGATGATCAAGGCCGGCGTGCTGGAAACAGCCGATGTTTTTGCGGTGAACAAGGCGGATATGCCCGAAGCGCAAGGTGTGATCCGGCAGTTACAGGCCGTCGCACACGGGGTCGAGGGCACGCCGCCGCCGGTGGTGGCCACAATCGCCACGACCGGATCAGGTGCCGCCGAGTTGCTGGATGTGCTGGACCAGGCGCGCGCCGCCACGGCGCTTCCCCGCGCCGAAGAGCGTTTGCGCCGTTTGCGCAGAACCTTGGAGACCATGGCAGCGGAAGAACTTCAGCGGCGGCTGGCCCGGATGGACGCCGCAGAGATCGCCCGAATCTGCCAATCCGTTCTGGCCGGCTACCAAGACTTTCCGCACGCGGTCCAGGCTCTGCTGGACCGGGCGCGCACGGCTGCCGGAGCCCATCACGCAGCGGCTTGATGGCGGTCTGGATCACCTTTTTCAGGGGTCGTCAGCCGACCCGGATTGCCCTTGATATAAGGTAGAGCAGCTTCGCGCCGTCATGCCCGACACGCGGTTGCTGGTGAAGCGCGGCATGTTTTTGCCAACGTGGGGCAGCAATTCGTCAAACAGGGCTTGGAACTGTCATTCACTGCTGGTTGAATTTTTATTCCTTATTTGCTAAAGTCCACTGATTATGAAGATGGTCTGGCTCAAAGGCTTGAGCGGTACTCCCCTTAACGCCACACAATAGGAGCAGCAATGACCAACAGCCACGAACAGGCACCCACAGGCAATGCCGACGGTCTCGCAAACGCCAGCCAACGCTGGGAAACAGAGACATTGGCGCCGGTTCTGAAGAAGTCTCCCGAGCGCAAGCCTGAATTTGTATCCGAAGCGAACATCACGATCAAGCGCCTCTACACGCCAAGCGACCTGGCCGGGCGGGACTTTGCCCAAGACCTGGGCTTCCCCGGCGAGGCGCCCTATACGCGTGGGGTCTATCCGACCATGTACCGCGGCCGGCTTTGGACGATCCGGCCCTATTCCGGCTTCGGCACCCCGCACGAGACTAACCAGCGCTTCAAGTACTTGCTTGGCCTGAACGAGAAGGCGCTCACAATTGCTTTCGATCTGCCCACGCAGATCGGCTACGACTCGGATTCGCCGCAAGCGCTTGGCTCGGTCGGCAAGGTCGGCGTCGCGATTGATTCGATCGATGACATGCAGGTGCTGTTCGACGGTATTCCGATCGAGACGGTCAGCGTGGCCATGACCATCAATTCCACCGCGCCGGTGGTGCTGGCGTTCTACCTTGCCATGGCGCAGGAGCGCGGCATTGCGCTGTCCACACTGCAGGGCACGACGCAAAATGACATTCTCAAGGAATACGTGGCGCGCGGCACGTATATCTTCCCGGTGCGGCCATCGCTGCGGCTGACCACCGATCTGATCGAACACTGCTTTCACCATGCGCCCAAGTGGAACACCTTGTCGATCACGGGCGTGCATATGCGCGAGGCCGGGGCCAATGCGGTGCAGGAGCTGGCTTTCACCATTGCCCATGCCATCGTGTACATCGAGTCGGCGCTCGAACGCGGGCTAGACGTGGACGAGTTCGCGCCGCGCCTGTCGTATTCCCTGGGCTGCTACCGCGACCTGTTCGAGGAAGTTGCCAAGTTCCGCGCCGCCCGCCGCCTGTTTGCCCGGGTGATGCAGCAGCGCTTCAAGGCCAAGGATCCGCGCTCGTCGATGTTCCGCATCTACTGCGGAACCCTGGGCTCCACCTTGACCCGCCAGGAACCCGAAAACAACATTGTCCGCATTGCAATGCATGCGCTGATCGGCGCGCTGGGGGGTGCACAGGCCATCTTCACGGCAGGGCTGGACGAGGCGTTCGCCCTTCCCACTGAGCGGTCCGCCCGCATTGCACTGCGGACACAGCAGATGATGGTGGACGAGTTCGGCATCACCAACACCATCGATCCGCTGGGTGGCTCGTATTACGTTGAGTCGCTCACCAATGAAATCGAACGCCAGGCGGCTGAAATTCTGAAGCAGATCGACGCCATGGGCGGCATGATTGCGGCGCATGAAAGCGGCTGGGTGCAGCGCGCCATCGAAGAGTCGAGCTATGCCTTCCAGCGCAAGGTCGAAAGCGCCGAACACGTCTTCGTCGCGATGAATAAATACCGGGCCGATGAGGGCACGGTGCAGGATCCGATTGAGACCTTCAAGGTTGATCCGGGTCTGGAGAAGGCGCAATGCGAGCGCCTGGCGCAGCTACGCGCCAAACGGGATGCATCGCAAGTCGCCACGATGCTCGGTCAGATCGAGATCGCCGCACGCGGCAGCGAGAACCTGATGCCGATCTTCATTGAGGCCGCCAAGGCCCGCGTTACCCTCGGCGAAATCTGCGGCGTGCTGCGCACGTGCTGGGGCGTCCACAATCCCATGCAGGCGTATTGACATGGACCAGGCACAAAGGCAGTCTGTGGGCAGAATTCGCGTCGTGGCCGGCAAGCCGGGCCTCGATGGCCATGACCGCGGGATCAAGGTTGTGACCCGCGCGTTGCGCGATGCCGGCATGGAAGTGATCTACCTTGGCATGCGCCTGAGCGTTGGCCAGATCGCTGATACTGCGGTGGACGAGGACGCCGATGTGGTGGCCGTGAATTTCTCGGCGGCGGATCACTTGCAGATGGGAGCATTGCTGATGGACGCGCTGCGCAATCGAGGCTGCAGGGACGACCTTTTGGTGGTGGCGGGCGGAATCATTCCCGATGAGGACATTCCCGCGCTGAAGAAGATCGGGATCAACGAGATCTTCCTGCCGGGCACACCCATCGCCCGGATCATTGAATTCATCAACGGCAATGCGTCGCGACGGGGGTCGGCTTGAAGGGGCGGCGGGCAGCCGGCAGTGATCCACAAATTTCAAGCGGAGTCCAACATGAAATCGATTCTCACGCTGCGCGGTGTCGCTTTTCTCACCCTCTCCCTGTGCTGCGCGGCGGCGCACGCACAGGCGTTTCCCAATCGCCCCATTCACATCATTGTTCCGTTCGCACCCGGCGGCGGGACCGATGTGCTGACGCGCATTGTCGCGCAGCAGATGTCCGAAGAGATGAAGCAGCAGGTCATCGTCGACAACAAGCCCGGTGCCGGTGGCGCCCTGGCGGCCGGGGTCGTGGCCAAGGCGCCGCCGGACGGCTACACCCTGTATGTGGGCAGCACAGCCACAGCCATGATGCCCGCGCTTTACAAGAACCTGAGCTTTGATCCCATCGCAGACTTTGCACCCATTGCCTTGATCGGCACGTCGCCGTTCATTCTGGTCATGAACAACCATGTTCCGGCGAAGACGCTCGGTGAAATGATCGCCCTCGCGAAGGCCAAACCCGGCGGCTTTTCCTACGGGTCTGCGGGCAATGGCTCGGTGAACCATGTGGGCATGGAATTGTTCAAGTCGATGGCCGGCGTCGAAATCCTGCACGTTCCCTACAAGGGCAGTTCGGCCGCGCTGGTCGATGTGATCGGCGGTCAGGTGTCGATGATGCTTGACACCGTCGTGTCATCCGCGCAGCACGTCAAGAACAACACGGTGCGCGCGCTGGCGGTTACCAGCGCCGAGCGCTCCAGCCTGACGCCCAACTTGCCGACGGTGTCAGAGCAGGGGCCTAAGGGGTTTGAGGTCACCGTGTGGTACGGCCTCGTGGCGCCCAAAGGCACACCCAATGCTGTGTTGCAGAAGCTGAACACCGAAGTCAACAAGGCGCTGGCGAGCCCGGCGGTTCGCCAGCGCTATGCCACGCTCGGAGCGGAACCGACCCAAAGCACCGTGGAAGAGTTTGGCAAGCTGATCAACGCCGAAGAGAAAAAGTGGACCAGCGTGGTCAAAAGCGCCAACATCCGGGCCGAATGAAAAGAGGCAATTCGATGGAAGTTTTCAACATTGCACGCAGGACCGTGGTCGCCGCCAGCCTGATGGCGCTGGCGGCAATGGCTTGCGCACAAACGGCGTTTCCCAGCAAGCCCATCCGTTTGATTGTGGCCTTCCCGCCGGGCGGCAGCACCACCGTGGTGGCACGTCTGCTGGGCCAGAAGCTGACCGAACGCCTGGGTCAGCCGGTGGTCGTTGATAACCGGCCAGGTGGCAACGGTGTTATCGCATCCGAGGAACTGGTCAGGGCGCCGCCCGATGGCCACACGCTTCTGATGGTCGTCAACACGCATGCCATCAACCCGCTGATGATGCCCTCGATGCCGTACGACACAGTCAAGGACTTCGCGCCGGTCAGCACCCTGTACAAGCTGGAACTGGTGCTGGTGGCGCACCCCTCGGTTCCCGCAACCAGTCTGCGGGAGTTCATCGCCCTGGCCAAGTCCAGGCCAGGGCAGTTCAATTTTGCAGCGGGAGACAATGCCGGCTTGACGCACCTGGCCAGCGAAACCTTCAACACCATGGCCGGCGTCAAGATTCAGGTCGTTCCCTACAAAGGAACCGGGCCGGCCCTGAGCGACACGCTGGCCGGCCATGTGCAAGCCTATTTCAGTTCGCCGACTGCCGTGATTCCCCACGTCAAGTCGGGCAAGCTCAAGGCGTTCGCCATTTCTGGAAAGACCCGTTCGTCGGCGCTTTCCGACGTTCCGACGTTTGCAGAGGCCGGCCTGCCGGGTTTCGACGCTGGAACCTGGAGCGGCATCCTCGCCCCCGCAGCAACGCCCAGGGAGACCGTCAACAAACTGGCGTCGGAGATCGCAGCCATCATGAACCTGCCTGACATCAAGGAACAACTGGTCAGCCAGGGGCTGGATCCGTTCGTCACGACGCCTGATCAATTCGCAGCGCTCATCAAGTCGGACACCGCCAGGTTCGACAAGATCATCAAAGACGCCAACATCAAGCTCGACAGGTAACCGATGGCTGACAGCCTGACTCAAAAGGACATTGCGACCATGAAAACGACACGCGCGGCGGCGGGGCTGAAGCCGCCGCTGCAAGACCTGCTGGTGATCGACCTCACTCGCGCGCTGGCAGGACCTTACTGCACCATGATGCTGGGAGACTTGGGCGCGCGCATCCTGAAGATCGAACCCGGCGACGATGGCGACTCCACACGCGGCCTGGCACCGTACCTGGAGCACGGCATGTCCTCGTATTTCACCAGCGTCAACCGCAACAAGCAGGGCTTGGCGATCAACCTGAAACATCCTATGGGCGTTCAGACGCTGCGACGGCTGGTGGCCAAGGCCGATGTCATCATCGACAACTTCCGCCCCGACACCATGGCGCGTTTTGGTGTCGACTATGACGAGCTGCGCAAGTCAGTCAACCGGCGGCTGGTTTCATGCTCGATCTCTGGATTCGGCTCTACCGGCGACTACCGCCTGCGCTCAAGCTACGATCTTGTGGTGCAGGCGATGGGCGGTGCCATGAGCGTCACCGGAGAGCCAGGCGGCGCACCGGTGCGGCTGGGACTGCCCATGGGCGACCTGGCGGCGGGCATGTATGCAGGCACCGGAATTCTTGCCGCGCTCCACGCGCGCCAGTTGACCGGCGAAGGGCGGCATGTGGAAATCAGCATGCTCGACGGCATGGCGGCGCTGCTGACCTACATGGGCGCCAACTATCTCAACACCGGCCAGGTGGCGGGTCCGCAAGGGTCGGCGCACCAATTCAATGTGCCCTACCAGGCGTTTGAGACAAAAACGCAATTGCTGGTGATCGCAATCTTCGGGGAGCGGTACTGGAAAGAGGTCTGCGACGTGCTGGGCGTTCCCGAC
>JANMVO010000667.1:0-1638 GCA_031392805.1 Rhodoferax sp.
GGCATTGCGCCGGACATCATCGTCGGCAGCAGCGCGGGCAGTCTGGTCGGGGTCGCCCATGCCTCTGGCATGGACGCCCGGCAAATGGCGGCAGCGGCGCAGAAGCTGGACTGGGCAGTGTTCCGGGACTTCACCATGCCCAACCTGGGCCTGCCATTGCTGCGTGGCGAGTTGGGCTTCATCCGGGGTGAGCGCCTGCAAAGCTACGTCACAAAGCTGGTGGCAGGCCGCCCATTGCAAGAGCTGCCACGCCGCATGGCGGTGGTGGCAACCGACCTGCAGACTGGCCAGCCGGTGGCCTTTACCCATGGCCATGCGGGTCTGGCTGTGCGCGCATCATCCTCGATGCCAGGGGTTTTTGTGCCACCGTTGATCGAAGGCCGACTCTATGTCGATGGTCAGGTCAGCAGCCCGCTCCCGGTCACTGTGGCGCGCATGCTTGGAGCGGACATCGTGATTGCGGTTGACGTTACTTTTCCAGCCGCCCACGCAGACATCTCAAACATATTCAGCGTACTTTTTCAGTCCTTCACCATCGCCACGCAACGCATCCTGCAATCCGAACTGGGTTTGGCAACGGTGGTGATCCGCCCCGACATCAAGACGACTGGCCAACTTGGGTTGTCGGATCAAGGCTGGATCATTGAGGCAGGTGAGAAGGCAGCGCGGGCCGCATTGCCCGCATTACTGGCACTTCGCATTGCCAGGCCGGGCGGCAGTGCAACACAGAATCCAAAGTTAAACGGAGTCACGGAATCACGGCCTTGATGACCGGCGCGCGCACTGAACTGGTCAAGAACATCCAGATCGATGCCACCGTGGGCCGCAATTACACCACCTCGGTTGCCAGCCTGGGGCTGAAGATTCAGTTTTTAGGCTTGTCGGCAACTGCGTCTAGAGCCGCAGCGTCCCGGGTGCGGGTTTTATAGCTTTTGAAGGCCAAAAATGCCTCTCGCCCTCGTCGGTATTGCATAGTAAGCTATATTAATTATAGCCATACAGCATTTCAAGCTTTGACGTCCAGCCAAACTGCAAATCCTTGCAGTGTGCTCGACCAATCTCGCGCAGCGCAGGACGATCAATTGAACTCCCGATACTGCCCCTTCATTATTTTTTTAGTTCCAAGCGAAAGGACATCCTATGGCCACAGGCCTCGTCAACCCCGCCACCGGGCAGATCGCCCGCTGGAAAATGGCCCTTGACGTGGAGCGCTGCATTGGCTGCCACGCCTGCTCGGTTGCCTGCAAGGTCGAAAACAAAGTGCCGCTGGGGCGCTTTCGCACCAAGGTCTACTACTACGACCAGGGCAAATTCCCCAAAGTCACCCGCAACTTTTTGCCCACACTGTGCATGCAGTGCGAAGACACGCCGTGCCTGAAAGCCTGCGACAACCACGCCATTGAGCGCGGTGCAGACGGCATCGTGCGCGTGCTGGCCGACAAGTGCGAGCACCTGGGCAAATGCGAAACCGCCTGCCCCTACGGCGCCATTGGCTGCGACGACAACGACATTGCCGACAAGTGCGACTTCTGCTCGCACCGGCTCGACGCCAACATGGAACCGGCCTGCGTGGAGACCTGCCCCGCCGATGTTTTCCATTTTGGCGATGCCAACGACCCCGCTTCGCCCTACAGCCAG
>JANMVO010000685.1:0-2056 GCA_031392805.1 Rhodoferax sp.
GCCCAAGCCAGCCGCCCCGGCGATACCGTGCTGGATTTCTTCGCCGGCAGCGGCACCACCGGCCACGCGGTGCTGGCGCTCAATGCGCTGGACGACGGTGGCCGCAAATTCATTCTGTGCAGCAGCACCGAGGCCACCGACAAAGAGCCCGATAAAAACCTGTGTCGCGACGTGTGTGCAGCGCGGATGCAAAAGGTCATTGAGTCCGATGCCGCGCTGTCCAATAACAGCTTCGCCTATCTGCAGCTCGACAAAATCGCCCCCGGTGATGCGCCGTTTGAGTCCGATTGCGCCCAGGCTTTTCAGTTGCTCACGCTGCGCCTGGGTCGCGTGGCGCGGCCCGTGCCGCCCACCGAAGACGGCAAAAATGGCATCAAGGTGCTGGTGCAAAACGCCACAGACGGTGTGTTGACCGTGTTGTGCCACAAGCTCACACGTGCCACGCTGGACGCGCTGGCGGCCCTGCCCGCACGGCAGTTGCGCGTGTACTCCACCCGGCCCAACACCGTGCGTGAGCATTTGCAGGCCCTGGGGCGCGAGGTCGAAAGCCTGTCCCTGGCGCGGGCCCTGCTGCACGGGCAACAACGCAGCAGGATACGGGGGAAAATACCCAACAATGTGGCTGTAGCCGCTGACAATTGATGAAACCGGAGTTGACCATGAACACACAATTGGAAGTTTTGGAAGCTGAAGTCATGCAGTTGCCCGCCGCTGACAAGTCGCACTTGCTGGAGCGGCTGATCGCAGCGCTGGATGCAGACCCGGAATACGAGCGGGCATGGGAAGCCGTGGCTGATCGGCGCGAGGCCGAATTGGATGCTAGCTTGGTTGCCGCCGTGCCGCTTGAAGAGGCCATGCAGCGGCTGCGGGCCAGACTGGCTGCACCGGCAGCATGAGTCGATCAATTCACCCCGAGGCCGAGCAGGATGTCGCCGACGCTGCGGCGTTTTACAACGAACACGCCGGGCCCCTGGTCGCGGGGCGCTTTCTCAGTGAATTTGAACGCGTCGCCCGGCTTTTGATTGAACACCCTGGGTTTGGAACGCCAATCTCAAACAAGCGAAGAATTTTTCCCTTGCGGACGTTTCCGTATTCCGTCGTTTACAGCCATCCTGACGGCCAGGTCCGGATTTTAGTGGTGCAGCACCAACACAGAAAGCCGGGCTATGGGAACAGCAGGCAATGATGTCGACTCCCGTCGCCATCACCGCCCCGCAGTCCGAAAGCTTTGCGCCGAAGCAGTTTCAAGCACGCTTGATTCACGGCGTGTGCGAGGCGCTGGCCACCCAGCCCCGCGCACCCTGCCTGCTGCGCAGCCCCACGGGATCGGGCAAGACCTTCGTGTTGACCAAAGTCCTGGAAAACGTCAGCAAGACCAACAACGTGTTGTGGCTGTGGTTTGTTCCCTACGTGAACCTGGTGGCGCAAACCGTAGACACGCTGGACAGCCAGGCCACCGAGACCGGATTGATCGCCAAACACCTGGGCGACGCGCAAAACGAAGCGCCCGAGGCGGACCAGGTGCTGGTCTCTACCGTGCAAGGTGTGGCCAGCGCCAAGTCACGCAAAGCAGGCTACACCGACAAGGCCGACGACAACCGGCGAAGCCTTGCCATCTTTTTTGAGCTGGCCCGTGGGCGTGGCCTGGAGATTGGCCTGGTGGTGGACGAGGCCCACATTGCCTTGGACAGTGCCACCGAATTTGGCCATTTTGTCAAATGGCTCAAGCCCGATTATTTGCTCATGGCCAGCGCCACACCCAAAGATGCGCGGCTCAATGAATTCATCGCGGGCGCGGGCAACATCGCCTTCAAGGCGTTCAGCGTCAGCCGCGCCGACGTGGTGGCCGAGCGCCTGAACAAGCCCTGGCTGGAAACCGTGGTGTACGACCTGCGCGAGTCCATGCAAGGCATCACCGATCTGCAGCTGACCGTGCTACGCCGGGCGTGGCGGCGCAACCAGCACATCGGCCAGATGTTGAAGGCGCGCGGCCTGGCTATCGTGCCGCTGATGCTGGTTCAGGTGGCCAATGGCAATGACGCCATCCGGGAAGCCT
>JANMVO010000703.1:0-19134 GCA_031392805.1 Rhodoferax sp.
CCGCCACGGCCGGTATGCTGCGCACCAGGTCTTCAGGCGTGACGTAATACTCATGGTGTTCGGTTTTGAAGTGCCTTGCTGCCAGGCGGGCAAATTCCATCTCGTCATAGCCCTGCGCGTCAAAGCCAATCGAGTAGGTGGCCGCAGTCTTGCCACTGGCTATGGCTGCCATTCCCGCCACGGTGGAGCTGTCGGTACCGCCGCTCAAAAAACAGGCCGGCTTGCTGCCGTCCAGCTGTGTGGCCACGGCCGCACGCAACAGCTCCCTGAACTCACTTTTCAGTGCGTCAAATGAGGCGCTACGCTGCTCCTCAAAGGTCGGCGACCAATACTGGGCGACGGTGAGCTGGCCATTTTCAAACAACGCGTAGTGCGCTGGCGGCAGCCGGTAAATGCCTTTATAGATGGTGCGCGGCGACGGGATAACGTGAAAGTACAAGTAGTCAAAAATCGCCTGTGGGTCAATCTCTGTGCCAGTGTCAGCCAGTTCATCGGCGCGGGCCGCAAATCGTAGCTGACCATTGTCCACGCGATAGCACAGCGAGCGGATGGCAAAACGATCCACCGCCAAAAAGCCACGGCCATCGGATAAGCGCAGCCCCACCGCAAAGTCCCCGGTGACGCCAACGGCCGCTTTGCTGGCGCCTTGGTTCACAGCCTCTTGCCAGGCTGCCAAGACACCTTGGTTGTTGGCCAGCCCGGCCAGGCGTGTATCGGAAAATCGGGGGAAGCCAAGGGTCAAGGTCGAGTTGATCACGGGAAACGTCGCATTAAAGTCGTTGGGGATTCATTGAGCGAAGGGTGGCGTCATGCGCTGCGTCAGCCCCGAATTATGCGCGGTGCCGCCCAGCGCCCGCGCAAGGTCGCGTGGTTCGACCGCGACGTTATTTTGGTACGTTCCCGGCCCAGCCGATTCGAGTTTGCCTGCGCCCACGAGCCGGTTGTTGACTGCGCGTATGGCATCTGCGCCTGGCGCCACCCGCAGAAACACGCCGCCCTGTGGCAGGGGGTTCACCAGCGTGTTGTTCTCAAGGCAGATTTCGTTGCGAGGCCATTTGTAGCCCTCGGCGCCAAACGAGATCAGGTGGGGATTTTCTGTTTGCATGCTTTGTGCAATGAGGTTGCCCACTACATAGGCCTCCCCCCCATTGGGAAACTCCAACTCGTAGCTTGCGGTGCCGCCTGTTTCGTCGGTGAGCCGGCTGTCATAAATGTGGTTCACCGCCGCCCGACTCTTGAGCAGGTGGCCGCTGCGTGCGTGGTGAAAATAGCTGGCATTCACCGACAGCCGGGCAATTTGCCCCACATACAGGTTGTGATTGTGTCCATCGGGCCGCTGGTTGGAGGCAAACTCGCAGTTCTCAACCTCCAGAACAGTGCTGGGGTCGTTGTTGGTGAGCAGCCCCATTTCATTGCGCATAAAGCTGCAGTCGCGCACTTGCAGTGATCCCTTCTCCAGCCGTATACCCGCGCCGTTGCGGCCGGGCACGGCGGCACCCTCAAAGTCGAAACCCCGCACATGCATGCCATAGGCCCGGACCACCCAAATGCCCTTGCCCTCGGCGGCCGCGCCTTGCGCCAGCAGCCGCACCCGACCCCCTACTGCACGTACTGTTATGTCGTCATGCTGCCAGACGGCCACGTCGGCCAAATAAACGCCTGAATCCACTTCAATTGTGTCTCCGAACCTCGCCATTATTGACGATTGTGCTATTGTTTTAATATTTCTTGAGGGGCCTACACGGAGAACATTTTGGTCGCCGTACCGCCTGCGCGGCTGGGCAAATAGAGGCGTGCTGAAGCCGTCCGGTGGAAGGGTGCCTGCCAGCATTGCGCCTGATTGGATGAACAGACGCCTAGAGATCATGGCGTGAGAGTCTCATTTGCTGATGGGCTGTTTGCGCGGATAGTATCTGTGTTTTGTGGTTTATGGCAGCGTGAATAATAACGCGTACCCCCGCTCAAGCTTGCCGCTGGTCATGGGGATGGGTTACGTTTTTTTCGTGGTCTACGGGAGTTTGGTACCACTTCAGTACTAGGCGATCCCGCTGGACGAAGCGTGGGCGGCGTTTCAAAACATTCCGTTTCTCCAGCTTGGCGTTGAATCCCGCGCGGACTGGGTCGCCAACGCAATCCACCGAACTTAAGGAATGTATTTATTGAGTCCCCGCATCTTCGCCGCGCTGGCCACCCAGCGCCACGATGGCCAGCTCCCGCGTGAGCTGCCCAGCCCCAATCTCCCTGCACCCGCTGGCATTCTGGCCAGACCAGAGAGGTGAAAAATCACCGGAACCCAGGCTTTCAGCTTTGGCACGCAACGCTGCCATGGCCCCGGTGGCCAGGGGGAAAGCAGGTGCCGCAGCGCTGATCGCGCCCAGCTCTTTCATGATGCGATTGACGATGCCGCGCGCGGGTCGGCCAGTAAAAAGATTCGTCAGCGCCGTATGGCGCGCAGCGTCACTTTTCAACGCGGCGCGAAGCACCTGGCTGGTGGTTGCCTCAGGGCACAGCAGATAAGCCGTGCCAATCTGCACACCGGCTGCACCGAGCGCCATGGCAGCCGCTACGCCTTGCGCATCGGCAATGCCACCCGCCGCGATGACTGGCCGCTGCACCGTCCGCACGATTTGTGGCAGCAGCGCCATGGTGCCGACTTGGGTCGTCAAATCATCCGACAGAAAAATGCCACGGTGCCCGCCGGCCTCAAGTCCCTGCGCAATGATGGCATCGACCCCGTGCACTTCGAGCCAGAGCGCTTCGTCAACCGTCGTGGCAGATGAAATGATCTTTGAGCCCCAACTCCTCACGCGCGCCATCAATTCTGCGGATGGCAGGCCAAAATGAAAGCTCACCACGGCGGGTTTAAACGGTGCCAGCACGTCGGCAAACTCAGCGCTGAACGGCGCGCGGCCCGGCCCGGCGGGTATGGTGCCCGCGTCAATGCCAAACTCTTTGTAATAGGGGGCCAGTGCAGCTCGCCAGGCAGCTTCACGCTGCGCGCTGGCGGCATTGGCTGCGGCTGGCGTGTGGCAAAAGAAATTCACGTTGAACGGACGGCTGGTTTGCGCCTTGATGGCCGCCAGCTCTTTGCCCAGAGTTTCTGCGTTGAGCATGGCGCCGGGCAACGAGCCCAGCCCGCCCGCGTTGCACACCGCCACCGCCAGGGCGCTGCCCTGCACACCGGCCATGGGGGCCTGAATGATGGGCAATTCGATGCCCAGAAGTTGTTGCAGTGTCATCGTCATCTGAACTCCAGTGCCTGCGAATGAGTACGAATTTTGAAGAAAGCGTTAGGCAGACATTGTGCCGCTCCGAGCCACGTCATGCCGCGAAGACCATTCGCACTGGCCGCAGATGCCGCTCATATTGCTGGACAACCACCGGCACTGGCCGAGAAGCATGTGCATCGGTGGCTGGGGAGAAAAGCGAAGTATTTGAAGGCTTATCCCTCGTCGATAGTGCGTGAGTAGCTACTGAAAATGTAGCAAATCAAAGCGTGCAACCAGCTCATCGTGCTGGGCCGCAAACCGCTTTGCGTGAGTCCTTTTGAGCTTGCCCAGATTCATCAGCTTCCATTTCACTGCGGGCAACTCGCTCAAGTGTGCAAACGGCATCAACGTCCAGTCAGGCTCGCAACGCACCAGCGACTGCAAAAACTCACGATGGCGCGATAGCA
The DNA here is from genome assembly GCA_031392805.1 of Rhodoferax sp. GTDB lineage: Bacteria > Pseudomonadota > Gammaproteobacteria > Burkholderiales > Burkholderiaceae_C > JANYCG01. The sequence goes on from JANMVO010000703.1 coordinate 3,677, forward strand.
GTTGCCGGGGCAGTTCGTCAATCAGTTGCGCTTGTGTCTGCATCAAGATGTCCAGCGTCACCTCATCACGCGTCATCCCCGAAAATTCGTTCGTGAAAGCATGCTCCAACGGTTTGACCTTCGGAAACAGCACTTCATGCACCGGGCGGTTGTGGCCTGCCAGATAGGCCACAAAGCAGTCTACGAAAGATACTTGCCAGCCAAAGCGACTCAGCATGTGCATCACATCAAACAGGTCACGCGGATGCTGCCGGTCCATAGCTGCCACAAGCTTGCTGCCATAAAGCTCCTCGGTAGCCAGCACGGGCACTGACACAGCCGCAGTGAAGACGTCCTGCGCTGCGTCCACGAGATGCTTGGCCTGCACCGGAAGCACCGTGCCCCGGAACACAAAGTTAACCTCCACTTTCACCTGCGCGGTATCGCTTGCGACCAGCAACCGGACTTCCTCGCCCAGGGCATTGGCAGGCAGCCGCACCTGCAGGCCCCGGCCTTCAAGTACGGCCTTGATGGTGCTCAGCTCTTGGGCGATATGTTGCAATGCCATGTCACGATCCGGCAAATGGTCGGTGTAGACCACGTCAATATCGACCGACAGGCGTGGCATGTCCTGTACAAACAGGTTCAGCGCCGTGCCGCCTTTCATGGCAAACCGGCCAGATGCAAAAACGGCGGGTGCAATCGCGAGCAGCAGCCGAACCGTGTCGATGTATGCCTGGTTCATGGCCGCTTGAGGTCCAGACGCTCCCCCGATTTGGTCACGGCAATCCAGCGCTGGCCACCACCAATGCGCAGGCTGTGCGCCTTGGCCAGGCTGGCCCAAGGCAACTGCAACTCCTGGCTCAAGGCGGCCGCCATGCGCACGACCTTGATGCGGGTGGTGTGCAGCAACAGCTCACCCAGCACAGGCTCGCGCAGGCCCGACAAGCCCTCAACCAGCTCACGGGCCTCGCCCAAAGACTGCTCTTTACCGATGTCGCTGAGCAGCTCCAGCATGGCCCGCTCGGGTGCCGACACCAGCACCTCCTTGCGACCAGCGGGCAGAGGTGCCAAACCGCAACCTGCGGGCAGATGCTCGTCGAACAGCTGGGTGGCCTGATAACGGGCCGCAAAGTGCTGCGTGAACCACCCCGGCAGCCGCTGCGGCTTGTCGCCCCACAGCGTGAGGGTTTCCCTAAAGCTAAGGTTCTGGCGAACGCCTCGCCACGCCAGAGCCGTCTTGCTGCCTACATGCAAGCCGGGCATCTGGCGGGATAAAAATGCCAGTGCGCCGTCGCGCGTGAGCGTGTCGCCAGGCAACATGTAGGCCCCCCGCGCCAGATGCGTGAGCCACCCAGAACGCGCGAGGGCTGATGCACGAAACGCGCTGGCACCCAACGCCTGCAAGTCGGCAGTGCTTACCGGCTCGCAGCGTGGGAGTTGGGCCAGTAAGGCTTTGAATGAAAAATTGTCTGAAACTGACATTAGGAGTCAATTTTAAGAAATATTCAATGCATCGACAAGTCAATTGGATGAAGTAGTTTTCGAAGTTGTCTTTAAAGATCAATTGGCAATTGAATTTCATTCAATTCTTGGGATGCCTTCCTCGTCTGTGAGGGGGTGACATGCTGCAGGTCCAAAGATGCTGGACAAGCCTCCGAAGTTGGTCGACAAGCATGTGCTGCGCTGGCTGGGCGGAAGAACTGAGTATTTGAAGGCTTATGCCTGGCCTGTTGGGTTGGCACGCTCCACTGCCAAGCGATGCATGAGATTTCCTGCCTTCGCCAGTGTGAGATTCACTTCTTCGAGTGCTGCTGCGACTTGTGTTGCTATGCGGCGATGCTCCGGCGCGCTGGCTTCTTCTCCGTAGGTGGCCAGTAGGTCAGTGAACTCTTCAAGTGCATCCGCGTCTCCATGGCGGTATGCCGACCAAAGCAAAAGTAGTCCTTTGCTTTGATCTTTCTCGCCGCCGCGGCCCTCATACACCAGATGTGCAAGCGCCCGAACTGCGCCCTTATGGCCCATTGATGCCGCTTGCTCAAAGTTTGCTCGGGCGAGTGTCGCTGCCGCAGGCGACTTGTCCTGCTTCCAGTCGAACTTCTTGCCTTCGGCATACAGGCGCTCGGCCGGATCGGTGATCTCGTCTTCGTTGCTCATGGAATTGCCCAATCTTCGAGGAGTAAGGGTTTGAATTGGAAGCGAACAGCAGGAATGTCGCCTTGTGCGGCCTACCGCCCCAAGCTCAGCGACTTGTCCGACCGGCGCGACCGCTGCGTGGTGAGGGACGGGCGGAGGCTGGAAACCGCTGGCGTGATAGCTGCCGCAGCGCCTGGGTAGGCGCTTTCACGGTGCGAGTAACTTAATACGGGCGTTGAAAAAGTCTTCGGAGGCGTATGGGGTAGCCGGAATTTGCGGCAACTGATAGTTCGAAAGCTGAGTAATCAGAAACTCGCCAAACTCCCCGATATAAACACCTGCTTTGACATTTTGTTTGATGCGGGCTAGCGTGCTCTGTCTCTTTAATCCTGCCGCTCGCAGTTGGTAGTAAACGTTGAGGATTGCGCCCTTAGTGCGGATAGATTCGAGTTGGGGCTTGGTGGTCTGAAGTAGATCAGCAAGTCTCGCCAACGCGATTTCAAGTTCCTGGGTCGTCATGCTGGACGCGATAGAAAGGAACTCACGTAACCTCTCTTCAAATGCTTGTTGCTGCCTGACGGCTTGCTCGACGGACGCTTGCTCGCGTTGGATTTCGTCTTCGATTGCCATAGTTGTGTCCTGCGGGGGTGGATTGTTAAGCGTCTGGTCAGATAAGGGGATATTGAAAATGACAAAGTGATCAGGTTACGTCATTCAATCTTCATGGACTTTACGCCATTGGACGAGTGCCCCTAAACGTGCGCAACCGGCGTTAACGAACATTCTTTAGCGACCAACCAATCCGCCCATCGCCACGTTGCGATCGCACTCGGTGAACACCTGAAAACTCAAGAAGTCGGCCCGAGCCATTTTCTACCGCTCTGCGTGACCAAATTGGTCCTTAGTCCATAATGGCATTCCGTTTGCAGCTATTTAAAATGAAGCAACAAAGGCGCTGACAGCCAATCACCGCTGCCCAACCCTCACATCCCCAAACACGCTCTGCGCCTCGCGCGGAAGGCCGCGCCAGTATTGCGGGCTGGCCGTGACGGTGGCACCCAGGGCCGCCGCCGCTTCCCAGGGCCAGCGCGGCTTGTACATGAGCGCGCGGGCCAGCGCGATGAGGTCGGCGTCACCGGCATGCAAAATGTCTTCGGCCTGTTGGGGCTGGGTGATCAGGCCCACGGCTGTCGTCGTCATGCCGCTGGCTTTGCGGATATGGCCGGCAAAGGGCACCTGGTAGCCCGGCCCGATGGCAATCTTTTGCTGCGGTGATGAGCCGCCAGACGACACATGGACGAAGTCGCAGCCCAGTGCCTTGAGGCGATGTGCAAATTCAATCGTCTGGGCCAGGTCCCAGGCGCCGTCTACCCAGTCAGTGGCCGACACGCGCATTCCCACCGGGCCATCGAACGCCTGGCGCACGGCGGCAAAAACTTCCAGCGGAAACCGCATGCGCTTGTCTGCGCTGCCACCGTAGGCGTCGGTGCGCTGGTTGGCGATGGGCGACAGAAACTGGTGCAGTAAATAGCCGTGGGCGCCGTGCAGCTCAATGGCTTCAATGCCAATGCGGCGCGCGCGCCGGGCGGCGTCCACAAACGCGTCGCGAATGTGGGCCATGTCGTCCAAGGTCATGACGGTCGGTGGTGCTTCCGCAGGCAATTGCGGCAACGCAGAAGGTGCCAGAGGCTGCCAGCCACCCTGATCGATCCGAACCAGTTGCCCGCCCTGCCAAGGCACTGCGCTGGATGCCTTGCGGCCTGCATGGGCGAGCTGGATACAGACCGGCATGGGCGGTGCCAGCTTGCGTGCGCGATGCAGCACGTCGCCCAATGCCTTTTCGGTGCGGTCGTCCCACAACCCGAGGCAGCCGTGGGTGATGCGCCCGGTCTCAGTCACGCCGGTGGCTTCGATGGTCAACATGCCGGCGCCGCTATTGAGCAGGCTGGTCCAGTGCGCCAGATGCCAGTCGGTGGCCTCGCCGGCCTGGGCCAGGTATTGGCACATCGGTGCGATGACGATGCGGTTGGCGAGCGCCAGGCCCCCTGTTGGGGACGACAGGGAAAATGGGGTAAAGAGCAGACTCATGCGGCCAACTTTCAAGGTGAAATAGGGGATAGCGCGCAGTGGACCGCTCGCTGATTGCCAATTGTGTCATGGGCGCAAGATCCATGGCAGGTGCCGACGCAGCTCTGGTAGGACAATACCCCCATGACCCTCACCGAACTCAAATACATCGTTGCCGTGGCGCGCGAGAAACACTTCGGCAAAGCGGCCGAGGCCTGTTATGTGTCGCAGCCCACGCTTTCGGTGGCAGTCAAGAAGCTTGAGGAAGAGCTGGACCTCAAGCTGTTCGAGCGCAGCGCCAACGAAGTCACTGTGACTGCGCTGGGCGAGGAGATCGTGCGGCAGGCGCAAAGCGTGCTGGAGCAGGCCGCGAACATCAAGGAGATTGCCAAGCGCGGCAAGGACCCGTTGGCCGGTGCCCTGAAGCTGGGCGTGATCTACACCATAGGCCCGTATTTGTTGCCCGACCTGGTGCGCCAGATGATCACCCACACGCCGCAAATGCCCCTCATGCTGCAGGAGAACTTCACGGTGAAACTGCTGGAGATGCTGCGCACCGGGGAGATTGACTGCGCCATCCTGGCCGAGCCGTTTCCCGACAACGGGCTGGCATTGGCGCAGCTCTATGACGAGCCATTTTTTGCGGCAGTGCCCACCAGCCACACGCTGGCCAGTCACGCCACCGTGTCGACGGAAGAACTTAAACAGGAGACCATGCTGCTGCTGGGCGCAGGCCATTGTTTTCGCGACCATGTGATGGAGGTGTGCCCGGAATTTGCGCGGTTTTCCAGCAACGTCGAAGGCATTCGCAAGAGCTTTGAGGGCTCGTCGCTGGAGACCATCAAGCACATGGTGGCGGCCGGCATGGGCGTGACGCTGGTGCCGCGCCTGAGCATTCCCAAGGAGGCGCTGGCGGCCAAGCCCAAGCGCCACGAAGAAGCTTTTGTGAAGTACCTGCCGTTTGAGGGCGACCCGCCCACGCGCCGCGTGGTGCTGGCCTGGCGGCGCAGTTTCACGCGGTATGAGGCGATTGCCGCGCTGCGCAACGCCATCTATGCCTGTGAATTGCCGGGCGTCAAGCGGCTGTCTTGAAACATCATTTTTATTTCGCCACTCCTCGGCGCCGTCCCACTGATTTTTAAAAGGAAGAATCCATGGCTAAATCGTCCGCTAGGCCGTTGCGCGCACGGCCCTGCATTGGTGCCCGTGGCCGGCAAAGCCAGTGACGAGCCCACCGCCGATTTGCTGACGCAGCGCCTGACGGTGCACGAGCAAACCGCTTGGATGCTGCGCTCATTGCTGGAAGAATAGTCTGGTCCATCCGCTACCCCCACTGCAGACGCCTCAGCCGCTGCCCGAGTTGCCGTCGCGGCTGCAACTCTATTTGCAGCTCATCCGCTGGGACCGTCCGGCCGGCTGGCTGCTGCTGCTGTGGCCTACGCTGAGCGCGTTATGGGTTGCGGCGCACGGTTTCCCCGGCTGGCATTTGCTCACAGTGTTCACGCTGGGCACGATTTTGATGCGCAGCGCCGGCTGCTGCCTGAACGACGTGGCCGACCGCGACTTTGACAAACACGTCAAACGCACGGCGCAGCGGCCCGTCACACGCGGCGCGGTGTCGGTCAAAGAAGCGCTGACCCTCGGGGCGGTGCTGGCCCTGCTGGCGTTCTGCCTGGTGCTCACCACCAACGCGGCCACCATCGCCTGGTCTTTCGCCGCCCTGGCCGTGACCATCATTTACCCCTACGCCAAACGCTTCTTCGCCATGCCCCAGGCGGTGCTGGGCGTGGCCTTCAGCTTTGGCATTCCGATGGCTTTCTCGGCCGTGCAGGGCTGGGTGCCGCTGCTGGCCTGGGTTTTGCTGCTGGGCAATCTGTTCTGGGTGCTGGCCTACGACACTGAATACGCCATGGTGGACCGCGATGATGACTTGAGGATAGGCATGAAAACATCGGCCATCACCTTGGGGCGCTTCGATGTGCCTGTAATACTGCTTTGTTACGCTATTTACCTGATAATTTGGGCTGTAGCCCTTGTGGGTATTGCATTATCAGCTATTTTTATAATAGCAATTGGCCTGGCGGCAATGCAGGCCGCATGGCATGGCAAACTGATCTGGAGCCGCTCAAGAGACGGCTGCTTCAAGGCTTTTCGCCTCAATCACTGGCTCGGGTTTACGGTGTTTGCGGGTATCGCGCTGAGCTATGCCCTGAGATAAAACAGACGCCTGAGCAAAGGCGGTCCTTGAATGGTGCAGCGCCGAAAGGGGGAGGGCGCACGGTTTTTTCGCCTTTGCCGACGCTGCACTTTTATGCGTCAGCCGCACCAGCCTCAATTCGCGGGATGACCGGCTTCAACGGGCCAGCCAGCTACGCAGTCATTTAAATTCAAGCCACTTGATCGCTGGTCACTTCAGCCAGCCACGCCGACGGAAATACCACATGGGCACCACGGCACTTGCAATCATCAGCCCGAGCGCGTACGGATAGCCATAGGCCCACTCCAGTTCAGGGAAGTAGCCTTTGAAATTCATGCCGTACACGCTGGCAATCAGGGTGGGCGGCAGCAGCGCGACGCTGGCCACCGAGAAAATCTTGATGATCTTGTTCTGGTTGATGTTGATGAAACCGACTGTCGCATCCATCAAAAAGTTGATCTTGTCAAACAGAAACGCGGTGTGTGAATCCAGCGAATCGATGTCACGCAAAATCTGCCGGGCTTCCTCAAACTGCTCGCCGTTGAGCATCTTGCTGCGCATCATGAAACTCACGGCGCGGCGCGTGTCCATCACGTTTCGGCGAATCCGCCCGTTCATGTCTTCATGGCGGGCAATGGCACCCAGCACTTCGCCGGCGATGGCGTCAGTCACGTCGCCGGACAGCACTTTCACACTGACTTTTTCCAGTTCGTCGTAAATGCCTTCCAATGTGTCTGCCGAATACTCGGCGTCAGCGTCGAACAGTTTTAACAGCACTTCTTTGGCGTCTTCGATCAAGCCCGGTGCGCGGCGTGCGCGCATGCGCAGCAGGCGGAAGACGGGCACGTCTTCATCGTGAATCGAGAACAGCACCCCCTTGCTGCGCAGCTCGGCATTGACCAAATTCAGGATGAAGGCCACACGCACGGTGCGCGGCTCGGCGGCATCAGCGATCAAAAAGTCGCTGCGGATGTGCAGCTCGCCGTTGTCTTCTTCGTAAAAACGCGCAGATTCTTCGATGTCCTCGTCCATCGCGTCTTCCGGGATGGACAGGCCGTAATACTGCTTGACCCAGCGCTTTTCTTCCAGCGTGGGCGATTCCAGATCAACCCAGATGGGCTGGAAATTTGACAGTTCTTCCAGTGATTCGATCTCTTCCTGAAAGAGCCGTCCATTGGCAAGTGTAAAAATGTTGAGCACAGGCGCTCCCCCAAAAATTCAAATGCATCTGGCAGGGTTTGCAGGTTTATGCTTTCAACCCCGATGCAGTTGAGGGAGTTGAAAGCTAGCAACCGGGAATGGTTTCCAAGGAGCGCTCTCCATTTGTTTAGACGGTGAAATTATCGCATTGCCGAACATGATTTTTTCCAAGCACTCCGTCCTTGGCCAGTTTGCGCCACTCCCTCAAGGTGCGCCGTTCTGTCGCTTAAACGGCGGCTTTCCAGATTCTTGGCTCACCATCGATGTCAACCATCCGGCGATGGGGTTTCAGCCAGCAGAAAAAAATTCGAGAAATTCGGCCTTGCGCGCGTAGGCGTCACTTTCGCCCATGGCAATGAGCGTCTTGACAAAGCCGGGCTCGAACAGCAGGTAGCTGGCCAGCACGCCACCCCCATCCTTCAAAACTCCGAGTCCGCTCAATGCATGGCGGGTAGCGCTGGGCAATTCCTTGATGTGCTGTTGCGCCAGGGCATCCAGGGATTGGGTGGGCGCAATGGCCAGTACATCGACCGCGCGGTAAGGCAGGGCCGACGCGGCGTTGCGCGGCAATTGCTTAAGAGTCTGCGTGACCCGCAGTGTTTGTTCCACATCCGCTTGCAGCGTGTCATGGAATACGCTGGCCATGGCATGGCCGGCGATGCTGCCCAAGGTGGGGCCGTGCGCTGGAGAGCGGGCCAGGTCGCCCCTGCCCACGCCGGGTCGCTCCGGCTGGCCCACGCCGACCACCATTATTTTTCGGGCTCCAAGATGCATCGCGGGCGACAGTGGCGACACCTGGCGCATGGAGCCGTCACCAAAATACTCGCGTTGACCATCGACCCACAAGGCCGTGGCCGGGAATAAAAATGGTATCGCGCTGGAGGCCATCAAATGCTCGACAGTAATGGGTGCAAAATCCGCACGGCGTCCAGGACGCGTCCACCCGCGAAAGGGCTCGTCTTTGGCGGTGTGGCAGAACGTCCAATGCACACCGCTGGTGTAGCTCGAGCCAGTCACCGCCAGCGCATTGATCGTGCGGGCGAGCAACGCTTCGTCAATCCCATTGAGGGCAATGCCCTGGCGCAGCGTGTCAACCAGCGGCGCATTGTCGAGAATGGCACCGTTGGCCCGCGCGTGGCGGGACAGGCTCAAGGCCACTGTGAACCGGTTAAAGCGCACCCAGGGCGACACATTGAGCCGGTAGACATCGGAAGACCGCAACTCACGCCAAAACTGTGCCAGTTGCTCGAAAGCCGTCAGCCCTTTGGTAGCCCAGGCTGCCAGGCAGGTTGCATTGATCGCGCCGGCCGAGGTGCCAATCAATAACTGAAACGGAAAAGCCTTCGAGGCTTGCGGGTGACGCTCCAGCATCGCAGCCGTCGCGCGCAGAACACCGACCTGATAGGCGGTTCTGGCTCCCCCGCCCATCAAGACCAATGCGGTTGCGGGACGCGCGTCGTGTTTTAAACCAGCGTGAATGATGGTATCCAGGCTCATGGCATGATTTTGCAGTGATTTGTGACAACTCCTTAACAAAACTATGTTAATTAGTTATTGCAATTGCGTGCCATCAGGTGCATAGTGGGTTCAAGCACTGCAATTTCTCCACATTCTGGTTCGTCTGTCGTCTGCATTCCGTAGGCGGCTTTTTCAACCCCGAGAGCAATAGGAGGCTATTTATGAACTTGACGATCAGCGGTCACCACCTTGAAGTCACCCCGGCCCTGAGAAATTACGTTACGACCAAGCTTGATCGAATTACCCGTCACTTTGACCAAGTGGTTGATGTCAAAGTCTTGTTGACCGTTGAAAAGCAGAAGGAAAAGGAACGAAGGCAACGCGCCGAGTGCAATATTCATGTCAAAGGCAGCGACATGTTTGCAGAAAGCTCCCACGCTGATTTGTATGCCGCCGTGGACGAACTGGTGGACAAGCTGGATCGCCAGGTGGTTCGCCACAAAGATCGTTTGCAGGATCACCATCACGATGCCCCCAAACGATTGATGTGACACGTTTAATGTGATAAAACATTCACGTTCCGGGGCGCTTTGCTTGCGGGCGTAAAGGTTAATGCTGAAGAGGCAGCAATATTAGTTAAAAGACACTAAAGTCGTGTAAAAGCCGCTTGGATGACCAGGCGGCTTTTTTGTGGGCATAATCTGAAACAAAACCATGAACCGACTAGCTTCCATTCTGCCTGCGGCACATGTGCTTGTGCATGTTGATGCCACCAGTAAAAAGCGCGCTTTCGAAGAAGCGGGTTTGTTGTTTGAAAACCTCCATGGCCTTAGCCGTGCGGTAGTGACTGACAGCCTGTTTTCCAGAGAGCGCCTCGGGTCAACTGGGTTGGGCCACGGTGTGGCCATCCCGCACGGTCGCATCAAAGGGCTCAAGGCCCCGATGGCCGCTGTGTTGCAACTGGCCGAGCCAATAGGCTTTGACGCGCCCGACGAGCAGGCCGTCAATCTGCTGATTTTTTTGCTGGTGCCTGAGGCAGCAACCCAGAAGCATCTTGAAATCCTGTCGGAAATTGCCGAATTGCTGAGTGACGCCACTTTGCGTGCCAAGCTCGGCGCAAGTACCGATGCCTTGGAGCTGCACGGCCTGATTGCTGACTGGCAGTCAGCACAACTAGCCTGATTCCACTTCTGCTTCAATGCGCCTGATTCCGCATCGAACTGGCAATGGAATAACCTGACAGCAAGCCTTGAAACCCAACGTCGTCAGTGCTGACTTGCTTTTTGAAGAGTTTCGCGGTCGGCTGAAATGGGAGTGGCTGGCCGGTTTGGGGGCTTCCGAGAGGCGATTCGACGAGGTGGCCGTGCGAGCCGCGCGCTCTGGTGCCGACCTGGTCGGTTACCTGAACTATATCCACCCCTACCGCGTGCAAATATTGGGTGTGCGTGAGGTTGCCTACATCACCAATGCCACACCCGAAGACTGCGCCCGGCGGATTTCCCGCATAGTTACGCTGGAGCCCCCGGTGCTGATTCTGGCCGACGGTCAAGCGCCCCCGGACGCGATGCTGTCGATGTGCGAGCGGGCACAAATCCCCATGTTTGCGACGCACGAGTCATCCGCCTTTGTGATTGATGTTCTGCGTGCTTACCTTTCCAAACATTTTGCTGATCGCGCGTCGATGCACGGGGTGTTCATGGACATTCTGGGGCTGGGTGTGCTGATCACTGGCGAGTCGGGTCTGGGCAAGAGCGAACTTGGGCTGGAATTGATATCGCGCGGCAATGGTCTGGTGGCGGATGACGCGGTCGACCTATTCCGCATCAACCAGACCACAATTGAGGGCCGCTGCCCCGACTTGCTGCAAAATCTGCTGGAGGTTCGTGGCATTGGCTTGCTTGACATTCGCGGTATTTTTGGCGAGACGGCGGTGCGGCGCAAGATGCGGCTCAAACTGATTGTTCACCTTGTACGCCGCGAAACCCTGGAGCGCGACTACGAGCGAATTCCGTATGAGCCGTTGACCCAGGATGTGCTGGGCATTCCCGTGCGCAAAGTGGTGGTTCAGGTGGTGGCTGGGCGCAACATCGCCGTGCTGGTAGAAGCTGCGGTGCGCAACACCATCTTGCAGCTACGCGGTGTTGACACCTACCAGGACTTTGTGGAACGGCATCGCAAAGCCATGACACGGGGAGTGTGACGGGCGGCTCAAACGCAAATCAGGCGAATCGTGGTGGCGATATACCTTAGCCATGCCCACGCGTTGATGTGGGCCGGTTGGGGCATTTGTCTTTGGTGCAGTTGGCGTACAGGCTCAGTGCGTGGTCAGCGATGCTGAACCCCTTGGCCTTGGCTACGGCATGTTGACGCTTTTCGATCTCGGCATCATAAAACTCCTCCACTTTGCCGCAGTCAAGACACACCAGGTGGTCATGATGCTGGCCTTCATTTAGCTCGTACACAGCTTTGCCACTCTCAAAATGGCTGCGGCTCAAAATACCGGCCTGCTCAAACTGGGTCAAGACGCGGTACACCGTGGCCAGCCCAACATCAGAGCGGTCCAGCAGCAGCACGCGAAACACGTCCTCTGCCGTCATATGGCGCTGTGCGCCTTTCTGGAATATTTCCAGTATTTTCAGGCGCGGCAGCGTGGCTTTGAGACCGGTGCTTTTGAGTTCGTCGATATTGTCCATGCATGTTTCCCCTTGCGCCAATCCGGCGACCGGCCCAAGGGAGCCCAGCCGCTACAATGATCCAATCATATCGCTACATTCTTCCGTCACGTCCTTCAAGTTTTCCCATCCCGCTTTCTATGCCGTATCTCATGAATAATTTACGCCGCGCCGCCCAGCTGAGCCTGGCCGTGGGCGTGAGCGTGGGGCTGGTCGCCTGCGGCGGTTTCAACGGTGCAAGCAGCCGCATCGCCAGCGTTGTAACGCCTTACAAAATGGATATTGTGCAGGGTAATTTCGTCTCCAAAGAGCAGGTTGCCGCGCTGAGCGCAGGCATGAGCCGCCCGCAAGTGCGCGACATTTTGGGCACGCCGTTGCTGGTCAGCATGTTCCACGCGGATCGTTGGGACTATGTGTTCACGTACCGGCGCCAGGGTACCGAGTCCCAGGCGCGTAAAGTCACCGTGTTTTTCAAGGGCGATGCGCTTGAGCGCTTTGAGGCGGATGAATTGCCCACGGAAGCGCAGTTTGTGGCCTCGCTGGATTCCGGACGACGGTCCGCCAAGGTGCCGGTCCTTGAAGCGTCCGAAGACAGCCTGGTAAAATTCCTGGCGGCTGCGAAAGCACCGGAGCCCAAAGTCTTGCCGCCCTTGCCCGACTCGTACCCGCCGTTGGAGTCATCCAGCCACTGATATCCGGGTGCCGCAAATTGACATGACCGGGACACTGCGGGTATGACCGTCCACACCATAGCCGTTGCGGGTGCGTCGGGGCGAATGGGCCAGATGCTGATTGAGGCCATTCGCGCGGCGGATGATTGCGAGCTTGCCGGTGCCTTGGACTTGGCAGCCAGCGCAGCAATTGGCCAGGACGCCAGCGCATTTTTGGGACACGCCAGTGGGGTTGTCATTACCGCTGACGTGCGTGCCGGTCTGGCCGAGTCACGGATCCTGATTGATTTCACGCGGCCTGAAGGCACACTCGCACACCTCAAAATTTGCCGTGAATTGGGTGTCAGCGCCGTAATTGGCACCACCGGATTTACCGAAGTCCAAAAAGCCGAAATTGGTGCAGCAGCGAAAGACATCGCGATTGTGATGGCACCCAACATGAGCGTTGGCGTAAACGTCACGTTCAAGCTGCTTGAAATGGCGGCCAAGGCACTGTCCACAGGTTATGACATCGAAATTATCGAGGCGCACCACCGCCACAAGGTCGATGCGCCTTCCGGTACCGCGCTAAAAATGGGTGAGGTCATCGCGCAGGCGCTGGGGCGCAATCTGAAAGACTGCGCCGTGTATGCCCGTGAGGGCGTGACAGGCGGGCGCGACCCGTCCAGCATTGGCTTTGCCAGCATTCGCGGCGGCGACATTGTGGGCGACCACACGGTGCTGTTTGCGGGCACTGGAGAACGCATCGAGATCACCCACAAATCCGCCAGCCGCTCAACCTATGCCCAGGGAAGTTTGCGCGCCGTGCGTTTTTTGCACGGACACAAGACGGGTTTGTACGATATGTTTGATGTTCTCGGCTTGAAATGAACCTGCTCGGGGTTTTCTCGCAGGGCGATGTCGTCAACAAACTGGTAACGCTCCTGCTGCTGGCCATGTCGGTCAGCACTTGGGTGGTGATTTTGTGGAAAGCCTGGCTGCTGCACCGCGCAACCGGCGATGTGGCGCGCAGCACCGCCGCTTTCTGGCAGGCGGCGTCAATTGACGAGGCGCGCCCAAAAGTAGCGGCATTTGACCGCTCAGCCCTTGTCATTCCTTTGATATATGCTATAAAAACAGAAGCAATTGGCACGCTGGCTGCAGCCGGTGATAAATCCCAGCAATTGACGCGCGTGCTGCGTGATGCCCTCCATGGGGTCTTGCAAAAGCTCCAGTTTGGCCAGGTTATGCTGGCCACAGTTGGCGCTACTGCGCCCTTCGTTGGTTTGCTGGGCACAGTGTGGGGCATCTACCATGCGCTGATTGAGATCTCCAGCGCCGGGCAAATCACCATCGACAGGATATCCGGGCCGGTCGGCGAGTCGCTCATCATGACGGCTGCGGGTCTGGCCGTTGCAATCCCTGCGGTGCTGGCGTACAACGTGCTGGGGCGCACGATTGGCCGCATCGAGGCCGACCTGGAAGGCTTTGCGCGCGATCTGCGCGAGCTGCTCCTTCACACCGGCAAGGGGGCAACCTGACATGGCTTTTGGCCGCTTGGAGCGAGACAAAGGCACGCCGCCCATGAGCGAGATCAACATGACCCCGCTGATCGACGTGATGCTGGTGCTGGTGGTGATCTTCATCATCACTGCGCCCTTGCTGGCCAGTTCCATCAAGCTCGACTTGCCAAAAACTGAAGCCGCCAAACCCAATGAAGCACCCCGGTTCATCATGCTGGTGGTAGACCAGGCGGGTCACACCTTCCTGAATGACAAACCCGTTGCGCTGGATGAACTGGCCCGGCAACTGGCGCAAACTGCGGCCCAAAACCCGGACACCGAAGTGCAATTGCGTGCCGACGAGGCCGTGCCCTATGGCCGGATCGTCGAAGTGATGGGTACAGCGCAAAAAGCCGGGTTGAACCGGATTGGTTTCATGGCTGATCCCAGGGCCCCTGCGCAGAAGCGATAGCCGGGGCAGTTTTTCCCAATCCTGTTTGCCAAACCCTAGAATCAGGTGCTGGTGATTCATTCGTCGCCTCGCTGAACTCCTATGCAAGACAAATACAACCATCTCGAAGTCGAAAAGTCCGCCCAGAGCCATTGGTCCGAACCCCTGTGGGACGGACATGACGCCTACCGCGTGACTGAGCACGCGCGTGACGCGCAAAACAACCTGAAGCGCAAGTTCTACGCCTGTTCCATGCTGCCCTACCCCAGCGGCAAATTGCACATGGGCCACGTGCGCAACTACACCATCAACGACATGCTCACACGCCATCTGCGCATGAAGGGCTACAACGTTTTGATGCCCATGGGCTGGGACGCGTTTGGCTTGCCGGCCGAGAACGCCGCGCTGAAAAATGGCGTGCCGCCTGCGAAGTGGACTTACGAGAATATTGCCTACATGAAACAGCAGATGCAGGCGATGGGCCTGGCCATCGACTGGAGCCGCGAGGTCGCCACCTGTGACCCAAGCTATTACAAATGGAACCAGTGGCTGTTCCTGAAAATGCTGGAAAAAGGCATTGCCTACCGCAAGACCCAGGTGGTCAACTGGGACCCGGTAGACCAGACCGTGCTGGCCAATGAACAGGTGATTGACGGCAAAGGCTGGCGCACCGGCGCAACCGTTGAAAAGCGCGAGATTCCGGGCTACTACCTCAAGATCACCGATTACGCCGGCGAATTGCTCGACTGCGTCCAGAATGGCCTGCCCGGCTGGCCCGAGCGCGTCAAGCTGATGCAGGAAAACTGGATTGGCAAGAGCGAGGGTGTGCATTTTGCTTTCACGCACGACATCAAGGACGCAGCAGGCGCGTTGATCGGTGCGGGGCGCATGTACGTCTTCACCACGCGCGCTGACACCATCATGGGCGTGACCTTTTGCGCGGTGGCGCCCGAACATGCTTTGGCAGTCCACGCGGCCCGGTCCAACCCGGGCTTGAGCGCCTTCATTGAAGCGTGCCAGCAAGGTGGCACCACCGAGGCCGAGCTGGCGGTGCGGGAAAAAGCCGGCATGCGCACCGGCCTGTTTGTGACGCATCCGCTCAGCGGCCACAAGGTGGAAGTCTGGGTCGGCAACTATGTGCTGATG
>JANMVO010000030.1:0-2422 GCA_031392805.1 Rhodoferax sp.
CTGCCATTTCCAAGGTTCCAGCAGTGGTTGATAACCTCCTGCGCGCGCCGTTCTATCTCGGGGTTGCCGCGCTGCACCGAATCAAAATCAAGCTGCGCGGCGTTGGCCCCGGTCGCCATGGAACTGGCCGCGCTGCCGCCCATGCCGATGCGCATGCCGGGGCCGCCGAGCTGGATCAGCAGGCTGCCTGCGGGAAACGCAATCTTGTGCGTCTGGGTCGCATCAATCACGCCCAGGCCACCGGCAATCATGATCGGCTTGTGGTAGCCGCGCTGTTCCTGCACGTCGCCGTCCGGTGTGCTGTGCGAAATCGTCTGCTCATATTCACGGAAGTAACCCAGCAGATTGGGGCGGCCAAATTCATTGTTGAATGCAGCGCTACCCAGCGGCCCTTCAACCATGATTTGCAGCGGGCTGGCGATGTGCTCGGGCTTGCCGTAGGGGACCAAAATTGGGGGCAGAACCTGATCTGCCGAACTGCCCACTGCGTGGTCCGCTCCGGTAATCTGGATCAGACCCCCATTTTCGGATTTAATTGGAATCTGACCCCAATTGATTTTGGAAACCGTGAACCCGGTCAAAGCGGCTTTGGGTTTGGAGCCGCGACCGGTGGCACCTTCGTCGCGAATCTCACCGCCCGCGCCGGTGGACGCACCGGGAAAAGGCGAGATTGCCGTGGGGTGGTTGTGGGTTTCCACCTTCATTAGCACGTGATTTGTTTCGCTATATGTTTTATAGCTAACTACGCATGAAGGACGCTGGCTAGAGGCATATTTACCTTCTGAATCTGCACTTGAAGGCGGCCCAGCGTCAAAAAGACCGTTTTGAGCCTTGGCGACGAACCGTTCTACCTTGACCCCCTCCATCACCGACGCATTGTCCGAATACGCCACCAGCATGTGCCGCGGATTGACTTGATGCGTGTGGCGGATCATGGCAAACAGGCTGTGGCTCTGCGCCACGCCGTCAATTGTGAACTGGGCGTTGAAAATCTTGTGGCGGCAGTGCTCGCTGTTGGCCTGCGCGAACATCATCAACTCCACATCTGTGGGGTTGCGTTTGAGTTGCGTAAAGGCCTGCATCAAATAGTCAATCTCGTCATCGGCCAGGGCCAGACCGAACTCGGCATTGGCTGCCATCAGCGCCGTTCTTCCTGGCACCGGCCCGCCACCCAGCACGTCCACATGCGCCATGGGTGCGGGCTGCAATTCGGTGAACAACTGCAGGGCCTGCGTGCGCTCGAACATGACACTCTCAGTCATGCGGTCGTGCAGCAGGGCTGCTATCTGCGCCAATTGCTGAGGGCTGGGCACGGCCCTGCCCAGCAGCGGGTGTTTCAGGGTAAGGCGGTATTCCACAATCCGCTCAACCCGACGCACCGCCAGGCCGCAGTTGTGCGCAATGTCGGTGGCTTTGGACGCCCACGGCGACAACGTGCCGAAACGTGGCGTCACCACGATCAATGGGCCATCCACCGCACCGGCATGACCCGGTCCAGCATAGGGCTCACCGTAAGTCAACAAGGCGGCAAGCTGGTTTTTGAGTGCAGTGGCAGGTACTTGATCGGTCGTCACCAGGTGCACAAAGCGTGCCGCCACGCTGGAAACCTTGTCGTGAATGGCTTGCAGGCGCGACAAAAGTTGCTGCGCGCGAAAGCTGCCAAGAGCGCTGGCGCCCTCGAATTGAGTGATGTGCAATGACACGTGATAGGCTGGAATAGAGGGCTGATCGGGCGGGCGGTGGGCTCGCGGCACCAGCGCTGAATGGGCTGGTTCGCAAGCGCCTTGATTTTACCTGCGGCTTCATGGGCACCCGCCCTCTGGGATAATTGGCACCATGACTATCACCTACAAGGACGCCGAGGGCGTGCGCGGCATGCGCGTGGCGGGCAAACTGGCCTCGGAAGTGCTCGATTTTTTGACGCCACATGTCCAACCCGGCATCACCACCAATGCGCTGGACAAACTGGCGCATGACTACATCACCCAAGTGCAGGGTTGCATTCCTGCGCCGCTGAATTACACGGGCGGCGGATCCACGCCCTACCCTAAATCCATCTGCACCTCGGTCAATCACCAGGTCTGCCACGGCATTCCCAATGACAAGCAGTTGAAGAAAGGCGACGTTGTCAACATTGACGTGACCGTTATCAAAGACGGCTGGCACGGCGACACCAGCCGCATGTTCATCGTGGGCGACAGCTCGATTGCCGCCAAGCGCCTGTGCGCCATCACATATGACGCCATGTGGCACGGCATAAAAATGGTCAAGCCCGGCGCGCGGCTGGGTGATATTGGCTGGGCGATCCAGAAGTTTGCCGAAGGCCAGGGCTTCAGCGTGGTGCGGGAGTTTTGCGGTCATGGCGTTGGCCGCGCGTTTCACGAGGAACCTCAGGTGCTGCACTATGGCAAACCAGGCACGC
>JANMVO010000093.1:0-3707 GCA_031392805.1 Rhodoferax sp.
CCTCTAGCCATTATGGCGTATACACATTTAGATATGATAAACGTAGCATCAATGCGCTGCGCCTCGTCGAAGCTCCAGACCCGCGCGCGGATTTTCGAGGCCGGGCTGAACGCCGCCCAGGCCAGAAATTCACCCGCATGCGACTCCACCCGCACGGTTTCGCCAGAGTCTGCGCCGCCCTTGGCAATAGCCCCGTCAAATATCCACGGATGCCGGCGCAACAGCGAGCGCTCTTTGCCTTCTCTGAGACGGATAGTTTTCATGCCCGCTATTGTCGCGGGTTGGGGGGATTGTCAAGTGGCAATATCAGTGCCCGAATAAATGGCGCTCACGCTGACGGATTCATCAATAAGCCATTGGCTTGGTATTGACTCTCCAGGACCATAGGCTATTGCTTGCCACGGGCCACCAATTTCGCGGCTGTAAACTTCGACGCGTTGCTCGGTTTGGCTGACGATCCAGTAGGCCTTGAGGCTCGGGAGTTTCTGGTAGGCCACGCGTTTCTGGCGGCGGTCCCGCGCAGCAGTAGAGTCGCTGAGGACTTCTACTACCAGCGTGGCATCTGGCACCAGCTTGTCTTCGTTGGCGATATTTGAGCCGCAATAGACCAGAACATCGGGGTAATAAACGGCATCTGCCTCTTGCACATGCAGTTTCACATCGTTGATGAAAACCTGGCAGGCGCTGCCATTCAGGCGATTGAGAAGATCGCTGGCAATATTCAGCGCAAGCCGGTTATGGCGCTGGGTACCACCCGTCATCGCGTAAACATGTCCGCTTTCAAACTCATGGCGACCCGAACTGGCATCATCAAAGTCCAGGAAATCAAGCAATTCAACCGCTTTTTTCAAAGGTATAGCCATACGCAAATTCTATAGAAACGCAGGCCTGCACATCACGACTTCTCCGCCGCTTCTTTGGCTGGTCTTTTATGCGCCCTCGGATGCGCCGCATCGTAGGCCTTGGCCAGGTGCTGAAAATCCAGCCGGGTGTAGACCTGTGTGGTGCTGATGTTGGCGTGGCCCAGCAACTCCTGCACGGCGCGCAAATCGCTGCTGGACTGCAACACATGGCTGGCAAATGAATGGCGCAGCATGTGCGGGTGCACCGGCACCGCCAGCCCGGCTTGCAGGCTGCGGCGGCGCAGGCGCTGCCAGATGGACTGGGAGGTGAGGCGGGTGCCATTGCGGCCAATGAAGAGGGCCGGGGTTTCAATTGCAACTTGCTGGTGTACCGACCGCTCGCACTGGCCACGAACCGCCATCCATGCCTTCAAGGCTTCAATCGCTTTGCTGCCCACCGGCACGCTGCGTTTTTTCGACCCTTTGCCCAGCACATGGGCTTCGGCGGCGTCGATGTCCACCCAGCCACGGGCGGTGCGGCTGGCGGCGACATCCAGCCCCGTCAACTCGCCCACGCGCAGGCCGCTGCTGTAGAGCAATTCGGTCATCGCAGCATCGCGGGCTTCCAGCCACGGGTCGTTGGTTTCGCTTTTAAAACTGGCCAGTTGCACCGAATCGTCCACGCTCAGGGCCTTGGGCAGCGGTTTGGCGGCGCGGGGGGTGCGCACGTCCTGCACCGGGTTGCTGGTGACCAGGCTTTCACGGCCCAGCCAGGCGTAAAAGCCGCGCCAGCCCGAGAGGATGAGCGCAATACCGCGTCCGCTGCGCCCGCCGCTGTGCATCTGCACCACCCAGTGGCGGATGTGGGTGTTTTGCACGGCCAGCAGATCGACTTTTGATTTGTCGGCGAATTCAGACAGCTTTTGCAGGTCCAGTGCGTATAGCTCGACGGTGCGCTGGGCCAGGCGCTTTTCGACTCGGACATGTTCCAGGTATCTTTCTATGAGAGGCAGTGCGCACGGGGCCGGGATGGGGTCCGCAACTGGGGTCAGAGCCCGATTTCGTTCAATGTGTTTGGCCGCCGGATGCATGGTTGTCCTGAATCGGGATCTGACCCCAATTGCTAAGTGTTAGGCCGCCGGATGCCTGGTTGTCGTGAGTCGGGATCTGACTCCCATTGCTGCGTTGTTGGCCGCCGGATGCTTGGCTGTTCTGAATCGGGATCTGACTGCATTTGCTACCCCCCACTTTCGCTACTTCGTCACACTCACCTCAGGCGCGACAGCGCGGCGCTGGCGAGCTCGGCAACGCGTTCCAGAAAATCAGTGCCCATGGCGCTGTTGAACCGTTGCGCGTCGGGAGACGCCAGCACCAGCAGGCCAAAAGCGGGTGTGGCGTTGCTCAGGGCGTTGCGCAGAGGCCCCATGCGCAGGGGCAGCAGGGCCAGCGATGTGGCAGTCTGTGGATCGGGCAACCAGCTCACGGCCTCGAATCCGGTGTTCACGCCGCAGAAAGGCTCCACCAGCGATGAGGCAAACACCTTGGCATCGTCGCTCACGCCCTGTGCATAGCCTGCATGCGCAAACGCCGGGGCGACGTCCCAGACTTTGATGCCGACCTGGGGCACCGAGAACTGGTTGCGGATTTCACTGGCAATCAGATCGGGCATGGCGTTCGCATCCGACGTGAGAAGCAGGGTGCGCGTCCAGCGCAGCAGCTTGTCGGACAGCATGACGTTCTCGGTGCCGTTGCGAATCATGTCCATGATGCGGTGTTCAAGTGCCTTGATTTTTTCACGCAGCATCTCGGCCTGGCGCTCTTGCAAGCTTACAGCCCGGTTGTTGTGCGGGCTGGAGAGGTGCACGGCAGCCAGCAGCTCGGCGTGGCGCTCGAAAAAATCGGGCGTGTTGCCAAGGTAGTTGGCAATGTCGTCTTCGGTGATCGGGTTGTTAAATTGGTTGTTCATAAGTTGTCAGGAAATATATTGCCGGTTTCAATGCCGTCAGGCTGCCGACCGCCAGCCTAAAAGTCGTCAACCTAAAAGTCGTCAGGCAAGTCGATCTCGCCTTCAAAAACGGTGGTGGCAGGGCCGGTCATCATCACCGGTGTTTGGCCACCGGCCCATTGAATTGTCAAGCTGCCGCCACGCGTTTGTACCTCAACCGTCTCACCTAGCAGGCCGAGCCGGATGCCTGCCACCACGGCAGCACAAGCCCCGGTGCCGCAGGCCAGCGTTTCACCGGCGCCGCGCTCGTACACGCGCAGGCGAATATGGGCGTGATCCACAATTTGCATGAAACCCACGTTGACGCCTTGCGTGAAAGCAGCGTGGCCTTGCACCTGGGGGCCAAGTGTCTGGACCGGTGCCGCATCGACATCGTTCACCAGCGTCACCGCGTGCGGATTGCCCATGGACACAATTGCTACTGACATAATAGCTACTTGTGAAGGACTGGCAAGGGCTAGAGGCCATTTTTGCCAATTTTTTGAGGTGATTGGCGTCAATCCGGCGGTATTGAATGGCACTTGAGCCAAATCGAACACCGGCGCTTGCATGTCCACCGTCACACGGCCATCAGGCTGCCATAGCAGCGCCAGCACACGGTTCATGGTCTTCACCCTGACCACGTCCTGCGTGGTCAAGCCCTGCTGGCGCACAAAGCTTAAAAAACAGCGCGCGCCGTTTCCGCAATGCTCGACTTCGCTGCCGTCGGCGTTGTGGATGACGTATTCAAAATCAATGCCTGGCTGTGGGGACGGCAGTACCGACAGAATCTGGTCCGCCCCGACGCCAAAATGCCGGTCACCCAGAAACTTGTACTGTGCATTGGACAAACCCAGCCGCCCACGCGTCTCGTCGAGCAC
>JANMVO010000114.1:0-2260 GCA_031392805.1 Rhodoferax sp.
CGGCTTGAAGGACGATTCGGCCAAGGAAGAGAAGGCCCGCCAGTTTGCCTGC
Source organism: Rhodoferax sp. (assembly GCA_031392805.1). Taxonomy (GTDB): domain Bacteria; phylum Pseudomonadota; class Gammaproteobacteria; order Burkholderiales; family Burkholderiaceae_C; genus JANYCG01. The sequence continues at coordinate 53 of JANMVO010000114.1, forward strand.
CCCCACTGCGGTGCGCAGGTCGCGATCACCTTGGCCAGCAGCAAAAGCGTCACCTGCGCGTCGTGCAGCAGCATCATTGATGTGTCGGCTGGCATTGGCGGTGAGCTGAACCACGCCTTGCAGGACGAGCCGGTTGCACCGCTGATTCCGCTCGGCAGCACCGGCCAGTTGCAGGGTGTGCTGTGGCAGGTGGTCGGCTTCCAGCACCGCATGGGCACTGACCCGCTGGACGCCGACGAGCAGTTTGGCTGGGACGAGTACCTACTCTACAACCGCAAGCGCGGCTTCACGTTTTTGGTGGACGCCACCGACGGCTGGAGCGTGGTCAAACCTGCCACCGGCGCGCCGGTGATGGCCGAGGGCGGCAAGTCGGCTACCTACCTGGGCCTGCGCTACCAGCTCAAGGAAAACTACCAGGCCGAGACTGACTATGTAGCGGGCGAGTTTTACTGGCAGGTGACGCGCGGGCAGACCTCGGAAAACCGCGACTTTGCCAATGGCAAAAGCAGGCTGTCGATGGAGAAAACCGCGACCGAGGTGACCTGGTCGGTCGGCAGCCAGATTGACAGTGACGCGGTGGCCAAGGCTTTCAAGCTTGACGATAAAAAAGACCTGCTCAAGCGCTCGGATGCAACGCCTGTGGGCGCGGTGTCAGGCATTGGCTGCATGACGATCATCATCATTCTGGCCATCATCCTGTTTTTCCTGTTCCTCATGAGCCGCTGCTCGTCTGACAATACGCGCAGCGGCTACAGCAGCGGGCGAACTTCGGGTGGATCCTACGGTGGCTCGTCAGGCGGCGGCGGGCACAAATGAACGTATTGAATGAACGAATTGAATGCGTATTTTTTGGACGCATTTTATTACCGCGTTCACTGAGAACGCTTGCTTTTTCTAAAGGAGAATCCCATGGATCTTGAATGGTTTAAATCGGGGGCATTCCTCAGCTCGATCCTCTACGCGCTGACCGGGGTGATCATTTTTTGGCTCAGCTTTTTGCTCATTGACAAGTTCACGCCCTACAACCTGTGGGAAGAGATTGTGGAGAAGCACAACGTCGCGCTGGGGCTGGTGGTGGCTGCCATGTCGTTGGGCATCTGCATCATCGTCGCCGCCGCCATCCATTGACAGGCCTGCTGCGCAAACGCATGGCAGCGTTGCGGGTTCCGATCAGGCCATCCTCACGTACCCAAAGTACGGTCCGGTGACTTGGCACCCGCGCCTGGCCCTGTGTGCGCTCGCATCGCCCTGAGCTTGCCTTGCCCGCCCTCCTGAAAACCCAGACCCACCCGCGCCCGGTTGAGGTCGCGCTGCTGGCCTCGGTGTTCGTCATCGCGGCGTGCGGCCTGGTGTACGAGCTGGCGGCAGGCGCGCTGGCGTCGTATTTGCTGGGCGACTCGGTGTTGCAGTTCTCCACCGTCATCGGTGCGTACCTGTTTGCGATGGGTGTGGGCTCGTACCTCTCGCGCTTTTTCGAGCGTCAGTTGCCCGCCCATTTTCTGCGCATAGAACTGCTGGTAGCCCTTGGTGGTGGTTCGTTGCCAGCTATTTTATTTATAGCTAATGCGTATACGCCGGGGGCCTTCAGATTTTTACTCTATGCGCTGGTGTTTGCCGTCGGCACCTTGGTGGGGCTGGAGATTCCGCTGGTCATGCGCATCCTCAAACGCAACGTCGCGCTCAAAGACCTGGTGTCGCAGGTGCTGACCTTTGACTACCTGGGGGCGCTGGCGGTGTCCGTGGCGTTTCCGCTGCTGCTGGTGCCGCAACTGGGGTTGATCCGCACCGGCCTGCTGTTCGGCTTGATGAATGCCGCCGTGGCCCTGTGGGCGCTGTGGCTGTTCCGCGATGAGCTGCGCCAATTCAGGGCGCACGTGCTGGCTTGTGCGGCGACACTGGTGCTGCTGGGGGCCGCCTTTGCCGGCGCTGACCACATCACCACGCTGGCCGAAGACAGGTTCTACCAGGATCGGATTGTGTTCACCGCGCAGTCGCCCTATCAGCGCATCGTGGTCACACAGGGCAAGGGTGGCCACCGCCTGTTCCTCAATGGCAATCTGCAGTTTGCCGAGCGTGATGAATACCGCTACCACGAAGCGCTGGTGCACCCGGTGATGGCGGCTTTCTCCTTCCGCAGCGTGAAGCCCAGCCAAGGCCCCGTGGGGCCAAAAAAAGTCGCCGTGCTGGGCGGTGGCGACGGCATGGCGG
>JANMVO010000155.1:0-3449 GCA_031392805.1 Rhodoferax sp.
GAAATCAGCCTCATTGACGTCATCTGAATGCAGGCAGACCTTCATCGCAAAGTCGAGCATGGCGCGCTGGCGCGGCGTGATGTCGGCTTTGCGGTAGTTCACCGCAACCTGGTCGGCCACCTGCGGTTTTTTCTCGTAGATGCGCAGCAGCGCGCCGTGGGCGACGACGCAATATAGGCAGTTGTTGGCGGCGCTGGTGGTGGTGACGATCATCTCGCGGTCGCCTTTGGTCAAGTTGCTGGTGCGGCCGACCGACTCGGGCAGCATCAGCGCGTCGTGGTAGGCAAAGAATGCGCGCCACTCGGCCGGGCGCCGCGCAAACGCCAGAAACACGTTGGGCACGAAACCGGCTTTCTCTTGCACCTCCAGCACTTTGGCTTTGATGTCATCGGGCAGGTCTTTGAGTTCGGGGGCAGGGTAGCGTGTGGTCATGGTCAGGTCGGTTTGTTTGTAGTGCGTGGGGGGTTGTGCAAGATGATACGTTCAGGTGGCTTTGGCGTGCAAAAAAAAAGCGCAGGACCGCTAGCTCTGATATTTTTTAGCCCAGTAACACGTTGAACATGGACATGCTCAGCTATTTAAATCATAGTTTCAATCATTGAGATGGAATTCGCTGACACTCATGGCGCAACGATTTGCAGCCTGGGGAAGTAGTTTCGATACCGCGCCGCATCGCGCGTCAACAATTGCAGGCCGTCGACCAGGGCGTGGGCGCCAATGTAGAAATCTGGCATGGGCGAAGTCTTGGTACCCAAGGCCTGGCGATAGATTTTGAAGGCCTGGCCGGCCAGAAACGCGGCATCCCAAGGCAAGGCTGTGCGTACAAGCGGCAAAGCGGCCAGCGCAGCTTCCAGATCATTGGCGGTCTCAAACCGGGGGCTGATTTCCGCCAGGATCAGGGGGTTGATGATGAGCGGCGCCTGCTGGCTGCACACATCCAAGTGGCGCAAAGACCACTCGGCCCATTTGGGGTCATCGGCCAATACATCAATCAGGATGCAGCTGTCTACCAGCGTGCCCTTAATTGCCGGGGTTTTCAGATACCGCGCATCGGGTTCGCGCACGGCATGGCCGGACGGGTCAGAACGGGAGGCGATTTTTGCCACGGATCAGCCGCGCAAAAACGCCATGAATTCGTCAGTGCCCATGCCTTTGAACTGGGCCGCGTTGGCGGTGCCCCGAACCTGCTGAAAGGCTGCAAGCACGCTGGCCGCCGGTTTCCTGACGGGGCGAATGACCACCTCACCACCGGGGCGTACTTCAAACTCAACCTCGCTGTGGGGATGAAGCCCGGCCTGTTCGCGTACCGATTGGGGAATGGTGACTTGCCCTTTGCTGGTGATTTTCATGATTCTTACTTTCTAAAGTAAGAATATTACCACCTGATTTGTGAATTTGCAAGTGCAGAAGCGCCTTTGACAGTGCTGAAGCGTGATGATCTGGCGCTGAACGCGCAGCAGGTGGCCCGGTGTCAAAGCCGAGCGCGAGTTGCCGGTGGTATGGGCTGTCTGCAAGGGATCGTTTCTCAACAAGGCCATTCTGGTGCCATCGGCCCTTGCCATCAGTGCGTTTGCTACCTGGGCGGTGACGCCGCTGTTGATGATGGGCGGCGCCTTTTTGTGCTTTGAGGGGTTCGAGAAACTCGCGCACAAATACCTGAACAGCCGCGCTGCTGACTCGACACAAAATGCCAATCACCACGCGCAGGTAGTTCAGGCGCTGGCAGACCCGTCAATCGATCTGGTGGCGCTGGAAAACGAAAAAATCAAGGGGGCTGTGCGCACCGATTTCATCTTGTCGGCGGAAATCATCGTCATCACGCTGGGCACGGTGCAGGCCAGTCCCTTCTTGACCCAGATGACTGTGCTGACTGGCATCGCGGTGTTGATGACGGTGGGTGTTTACGGCCTGGTGGGGGCCATTGTCAAGCTGGACGACGTTGGGCTGCTGATGAGCCAGCGCAGCGGAGAAATCGCGTTCAGGCGCATTGAGCGGCGCGTAGGGCGGGGCATTCTGGTGGCCGCGCCCTACCTGATGAAGGCGCTGTCGATTGCAGGAACAGCAGCCATGTTCCTGGTCGGCGGCAGTATTTTTGCGCATGGCATTCCCTGGCTGCAAGGCATGATTGCACATTGGAGTTCAAGCGCGGAACCTGCCCTGCAAACGGTTGTATCGACGCTGCTGGACGGCGTAGTGGGCATCGCGCTGGGTGCGGCGGTACTTGCGGCCGTGACGCTTTTCAAATGGCTGACATATCGGGTTTAGGGAGTCATTTAGCACTGTAGCCCTTGTCTAATATACATAGTTAGCTATGTAACATATAGTAAATAAAATTATGAGGCTTTTGCGCCAATGGAAATCGAAGGTGGGTTGGTAGGCGGGCATGGGGTTTGTCTCCAGTGCAGCCGCGTTGTATGGCGCCCATGGCCGCCGCACCGCGCTCGGAGGCCAGGACCGCTGCCACAGCCAAAACCCTGGACGAGCGATCACTCCCGCTGACATGCACCAGCACGATGCATCAGCACGCTCCGGTCATCATTCATCATTGCGCTCCTTCGGGATCAAATGGGTTGGAATGGCAATCCGGATCAGGCGGCAGGCGCAAGCGCGGTGTCGCCTGGCCTGAAATCCGGGGCGACATGCTTGACAATCGTCACCGGCAGCGGCGACGCGAGCAGCACTTCCTGACACACCGAGCCGAGCAGAGCACTGCGCAGCATACCCCTGCCGCGCGCTCCCATGACAATGAGCTCGCACCGGTACCGCTGTGCGATCTCCAGTAGCGTCTGCGCAGGCTCGCCCGAACCTATCTCGCGCTCAAAAGAACATTGCGCGGACTTGAACAGTCTTTCGGCGCCTTCCAGTGCACGCGCGCCAACGGCGCCTGTCACCCGCTCAAGTACTTCGGCATCAGGCCCCAGCATCATTTCATACGTGTATACCGGTTCCTGCACGGTAGCCAGCACGAAGCTTGCCTGCAGGCCTTCGCGCCGCAAGCTCAGTGCGTGGCGCACGGCGTCAAGTGCCGGTTCGGAGCCGTCGACGGGGACAAGGATTTTCATGGGTTATTTTCAGAGTTGAACACGCATTGCACAAGCGACCCGGCCAGGCCGCAGCCGGGTAAAAATACCTCGAACTCAATCTGGGGTTCGAGTAACTTTTCTCAAAGTTCCCCGTGGCTGTCGTTGGAGGTATTTTTTACCACGGCCAGCCAATAGGCCACAGCCAATGCGAGCACCAGCGCGGCGGTGCCGAACACATAGTCGGCGCTGACTTCCTTGTAATCCAGCACGATGACCTTGCGGGCGACGGCCATGAAGGCCGTGGCCAGCACCAGCTTGATATGGATGACGTTCTCGCGCAGGTAACTGGCGATGTTGATGAAGATTTCGATTGCAATCAGCACGGCCATAAAGGCGCCGAAGGTGGCAAATATATCGCTGATGTTG
>JANMVO010000158.1:0-3370 GCA_031392805.1 Rhodoferax sp.
GGCACGTCCAGCACGCGCTGGCCCAGCCATTTCATTGACTGGTCGCGGCCCCATCGCAGCAGGCCAGTCGCATGAAAAATCTGGCCGTTGCGTATGGCCCGCGCCTGCACCCGGGCGTTGCGCTGCCAGCGCGCGCTGGCATAGCGTTGCAGTTGCGCGGGGACTTGCGCATTGGTCGTCAGGCAACGGCCCAATTCTGCGGCATCTTCTAACGCCATGCCGGCGCCCTGCGCAAGGTACGGCAGCATGGGATGCGCTGCGTCACCCAGCAGCGCGACTCGCCCCTGCGCCTGCTGCTGCGGGCCACGCATGGGTGCCCGATGGCACAGGGCCCACAAACCCCAGGTGTCTATGGCGTGAACCAAATTTTGCAGTGGCGCGCACATGCCGGTCAGCGCCGCGCGCAAGGCCGCGGCGTTGGCAGCATGGTTCCAGTCGTCAAGGCTGCCGTCCATGCGCCCTTGAGTGATGCCCACCACGTTAAGCCACTCGCCACCGCGCACGGGGTACTTCACCACATGCAGTTTGGGTCCGAGCCAGACGGTGATGTGGGTGGACCGCAATGGCTGAGGCAGGCTCGACTGCCGCACCAGCGCCCGGTAGGCCAGATGGCCTGTGGCCTGTGGCTCGCCGTCGTTTAATAGCTGGCGGCGAACGCTGCTCCACAGGCCGTCTGCGCCCACCAGCAGGTCGCCGCGCACGGGCAGTCCACCACCTAGTTGATTACCTAGTTCATCACCCGGTTCACCTCCCAATTGCACGGTCACGCCAGCAGCATTCTGCACAAACGCATCGACGCCGAGGTTACGCCTGAGCGTTGTCTGCGGGTATGGTTTTAACGCACCCAGCAGCAGCCCATGCAGGTCGGCGCGGTGAACGGTCGCATAGGGGTAACCGTAGCGATTCACGGCTGATGCCCCCAAGCTCAGTCTGCCCAGCGCGTTGCCAGTCAGGGCACTGCGCACCTGCAGACAGTCTGGAAATGCAGCCACCGATTTCAATGCATCGGCCAGCCCCCAGCCATGCAGAAGCTTGACCGCGTTGGGGCCTAGCTGGATGCCTGCACCGACCTCGGCAAATTCAGGCGAACGCTCGAAAAGCTGGACATCATTGCCGCTGGTGGAACAGGCCAGCGCGGCAGCCAGTCCGCCAATGCCGCCACCGGCGATCAAGACCCGCATGTCAGTTCACCCTACCCTCACCCCGGCCCTCTCCCGCTTGCAGGAGAGAGAGAAGATGCAAATACCGCGCGGTCAAATTCCCTTTAAATCACGCGCACGCGAATCACGTGCTCTACCGCCTCTATGGCAGCTATCACCTCAACACCGGGCTTGCTCTCCACATCCATGATGTTGAAAGCCAGCTCGCCACGGCTTTTGTTCACCATGTCGATGACGTTGACCTTCTTGTCGGCCAGCACTGAGAGCACGTGGCCCAGCACGCCTGACACGTTGTCGTTTGAAAACGTGATGCGGGTCAAGCCTGCTGTGCGCCCCATGCTCACTGCCGGGAAATTCACCGAGTTCACGATGTTGCCGTTTTCCAGGTAGTCCATAAGCTGGTTGGCTGCCATCACAGCGCAGTTTTCTTCTGACTCTTCGGTGCTGGCGCCAATGTGCGGCATGGCAATCACCTTGGCATGGCCCAGCAGGGCGGGTTCGGGGAAATCACACACGTATTTGCCCAATTTGCCTTTGTCAAGGCTGCGCTGCACCGCTGCCGAATCCACGATGGTTTCACGCGCAAAGTTGAGCAGCACTGCGCCGGTTTTGATCAGATTCAGCGCATCCTCATTGATCAGGTGGCGAGTCGCGTCCATCGCAGGCACGTGCACCGAGATGTAGTCGGCACGCGCCAGCAACGCCTGCAGGTTTTCCATGCGCGTGACTTCGTTTGACAGGCGCCAGGCCGCGTCGATAGACAGCGCGGGATCGAAGCCCAGCACCCTCATGCCCATGGCCAAGGCCATGTCGGCGACCATCGAGCCGATAGCGCCCAGGCCGACAATGCCCAGTGTCTTGCCCTTGATTTCACCACCGGCAAAGCGCGACTTTTCTTTCTCCAGCAGCGCCGCCATGTCTCCCGCGTCGGTCATGTGGGTGAGTGAGTTGACATAGGCCATGCCCGGCAAAATGCCGCGCGTGGCCAACAGCATGCCGGCCATCACCAGCTCTTTCACCGCGTTGGCATTGGCGCCGGGGGTATTGAATACCACCAGGCCCAGCTTGCTGTACTCGGCGATGGGCACGTTGTTGACCCCCGCCCCGGCACGCGCCGCGGCCAGCAAAGACTGGGGCACTTCAACGCCTTGCAGCTTCTGGCTGCGCAAAAGGAATGCATCGGGGTGGCCAATGTCGCTGCCCACTTCGTAAGACTGGCGCGGAAAACGGTCCAGGCCTTTGACGGAGATCTGGTTGTAGGTTCTGACTTTGTACATGCTATATTAATAGTAGCTAATTATGTATATTGGACGATGGCTAGAGGCCAATTAGATCGATTTAACTTGGCCGTAAGCCCAAGTCAACCACGGCATCAGCGCTTTCAGGTCAGACTGTTCCACCGTCGCACCGCACCAGATGCGCAGCCCCGCCGGGGCATCCTTGTACGCACCGATGTCATAGGCCACGCCTTCAGCTTCGAGCAGCTTGGCCATCTTCTTGACCTGCTCCTCAGACGCCTTCACCGTCAGGCACACACTGGTGTTGGAGCGGGTCGCTTTGGATTTGGCCAGAAAGGCAATCCAGTCATTCGCCGCCACAAAATCTTCGATGACCCTGAGGTTGGCTTCGCTGCGCGCGATGGTGCCTATGACGCCACCCACGCTCTCGGCCCACTTCAGCGCGTCCAGATAATCGGCCACGCACAGCATACTTGGCGTGTTGATCGTTTCGCCCTTGAACAGGCCCTCAAGCAGCTTGCCGCCCGACTTCATGCGAAACACCTTGGGCAGGGGCCAGGGCGGGTTGTAGGCCTCGATGCGCGCCACAGCGCGCGGGCTCAAAATCAGCATGCCGTGGCCGCCCTCGCCGCCCAGCACCTTTTGCCAGGAGTAGGTGATGACATCAAGCTTGTCCCACGGCATCTCCATGGCGAACACAGCGGAAGTGGCATCACAAATCGTCAGTCCCGCACGGTTGGCGGGAATCCAGTCGCCGTTGGGCACCTTGACACCCGAGGTCGTGCCGTTCCAGACGAACACCACGTCATTGTCGAAGTTGACCGGCGCAAAGTCCGTGATGTCACCGTAGTCGGCTTTCAGCACATTCACGTTCGGCAGTTTGAGTTGCTTCACGATGTCGGTCACCCAGCCTGCGCTGAAAGACTCCCACTCCAGCACATCCACGCCGCGCGCGCCCAGCAGCGACCACAT
>JANMVO010000160.1:0-2988 GCA_031392805.1 Rhodoferax sp.
CAACACGGCGGCCTGGACATCGTGTACGCCAACGCCGGCATCAGCGGTGGCCTGCGCCCTTACGACGACATCACCGCGCAAGACTGGATGAACATTTTGTCCATCAACCTGATCGGCGCGTTTCTGGCCATCAAGTACGCGGCGCGCGTGATGGTGCCAGAAGAGCGTGGCGGCTCCATCATCTGCACCGCCTCGGTGGCAGGCCTGCGCTCGGGTGCGGGTGGCCCCCCGTACAGCGCCAGCAAGGCGGGCGTGATCAGCCTGGTGCAGACCAGCGCCAACCAGTTTGCCGGCACCGGCATCCGCATCAACGCCATCTGCCCGGGGTTGATCGAGACCGGCATGACGCAGCCCATCTTCGAGCGTGCCCGCGCCCGTGGGGCCGAGCAGAAGATCGGCCAGCTCAACCCGATGCGCCGCTACGGTTTGGCCAGCGAAATTGCCAGTGCGGCCTTGTTTCTGGCCTCGGACGACGCCTCTTACGTCAATGGCCAGGCGCTGGCAGTGGATGGCGGCTTGTCGAGTTCACTGCCGGTGGTGCTGCCCAAAAAATAGCGCTTGCAAAGGCTGGGGGCTGGGGCTGGTGCAGAGGCCGAATTCGGCTTGCGGGTCCAGTGGGGGTGCGCTGGAGATGTCTAGCAGGCCGCACCACATGTCACCGTGTGGCCCTTCGCCAGTCACAAACAGTCCGCAGGGACTGTTTGTGTACGGGCTCAGCCGCCATAGCCACCAAACAACTGGCTGATAACTGACACACCAAGTTACGAATTTATCGCGTGGCAGGGCTCTGTTGGTGACCGGATTGCCTGATGCATCAACGGCGTGAACCTGGATGATGCGTTTTGCCAGATCGGCACCAACTCGTGTCATCTTGGCCCTAATGATTTCTCCTTTTCAAGGTTTCAGATTGAATGCAACAACCCAATCTTGGCACTTGATGCCGTCGCCTGAAAGTGGGAAGTCCCTTCGTATTCCGTTAGGCCGTGCTGCTTCACTACTCATGCTGCCGCGCATTTCTTGACGGTCTCCCTCGTTCGCGTGGTGACCTCGCGTCCGAACGCGTTCTCGAGCAACTTCATAAACACCGGCCCCTTGTCGTTCGGCACATAGACAGTGAATATCTCACGGCCAACTACGCTCAGGATTTGAGCCCCATCAGACTCTAGGGGGAGCGCGAGCTTCGCAGTACGTGGCTTGCGCAGGAAGCTCACGACGCGCTTTGCGCTTGGTGGGGCCGAGAAAGCAGTATACGGGTCTGTATCCAGCAGACTTCGTAAAGCATTGACTGGTCGAACAATTGTGTAGAACGTGCGGCCGAGTGAGCCCTGCATTGAAGCCTCTGCTTTTCGCTCAAGCGACGACTCGGACGCGGAGCGTGAGTCGAAGGCTACGTTGCCGCTGGAGAGTACGGTTCTTACGTTTGTGAACCCGGCTGCCTCGAATGCACGCTTCAGGGCGGGCATCTTGGCATTCAGGGGACTGACCCCACGAAGAAAAGCAACGTATCGAGGCATGGTAGCTTTTGAGAGGCCTGACGTTGGTGCTGTCCGGCACGCAGCATGCGCCGCGAAGCGGCAAGCGGCCGCTGCGAGTCCGTGACGGGCAACCTGTTATGTTGCATTGTTGCGGGGTAAATGCTTGCTGACGTATTGACGAAGCACACTGTCCATGCGCGCCTGCCAGCCTTCGCCAGTGGAACGAAAATACTCCACAACCTCAACGCTATAGCGCACAGAGAGCAACAACTTTTTATTCTCGGATTTCGGCCTGCCGCGCACAGCGAGAATCGGCATCAATGCATCTAACTGAGCCTTGGTCATGGGCTTGGCATCGGGGTCTGCCTTGGCCGCAGCAACAATTTTCGCGTTGTCCTTGACCGATGGCATCAGGATGAACCGCTTACTGGATGTTTTCGACATATTTTTTCACCTCTCGTCGCTCGGCAAGGCGCAGGCTGATGGTTCTGCGCACGTCACCACGGTCTACAAACGCCACGCAATACAGCGTGTTGCCCTCGGGAACCAGTCCAATCATTCGCAACTCATCGTACGAATAACGTGGGTCAACCCAAACATACGCTTCATCCCAGACTAACTTTTCAGCAAACAAAAGTGACAGGCCATGGTTGGCAAAATTCAGCTTGTCTTTGTCGGGGTCAAATATGAAACGCACAATTTATTGTAGCTACCGATAGTCAAATGTCAAGAACGTCTGTGGGTTGATGCGACATAACGTTTGAGTCGGGCCCCAAACCGGCACGGTGGTTTGAGTGCAGCGGCGCAAGCCCGCACACCGCTGGACCGTGGTGGCGTACAGCGCGCACTGCGCCAGGTGGCGCTGGCCTGCGGCATCAAAAAAAAATCAGCCCCCACAGCTTGCGCCACAGCGATGCAACCCACCTGATCGAGGCCGGTGTCAGCCTGCAGGACGTTCAGCCTTGTGGATCACGCCCCGGGCCACCACGCCATCCTGACCACCAACCGCTACACCCATCTGACCCGTCAGACCGAGGCACTGGCCACCCAACGCATCGATGCCCTGATGGGCCGTTTCAACCTGGGCTGGGGAGCGGTCTACAGGGACTTCCAAATTAGTCAAGCGGTGGTATTTGTATTTCTTCCTTGATAAACGGTATTCCTGCTTTGGCATGAGTTGAAGCTGCGTTAAAACGAGGAACAGACTGCACATCTAAAGACGGCCTTGTTGCACCACAGTGGGTGCGTACCCAGATACGGAACGCTGCGGCTCACGGCCTGCCTGCGCAGGCCGGGACAGCGTGGCGAAGCAAGGCTCTGCCGCCGCGCCGCTAGTCGGGTCTCACTCCGTTTCCGTGGTCATTACCAATCGAATGCCATCAAAGGAAGGCAGGGCGAATTCGGCTTGCGGGTCCAGTGGGGGGCGCTGGCGCTGCCTAGCAGGCCGTGCCTGCGGCTACGCTGTCCGTGTGACAGGTCTACTTTATTGCGATCACCATCGAGTCTGGCCCCA
>JANMVO010000239.1:0-2800 GCA_031392805.1 Rhodoferax sp.
TCATCGCGATGACCGAGGCGGTGTACAGATTGCTGAGTTTGCCGACGTCGGATGTGTCATTGCCGCGGATGATGCCGGACCACGGCGCCGCATTGCTGGTGCCGTAGTAGACCAGGTTGAGTTTGGGGTCGTAAGAACCAACATGCCAGGCAGCACCCCCGCCAAACTTGGCAGAGTCACCCTTCCAGCTATCGCCGCCGGGCTCTCCTTGCAGTGGGGTGGTGTGGGTCCGCCAGACTTCCTTGCCGGTGGCTTGGTCCAGTGCCACCAGGGCGCCGCGCACGCCGTATTCACCGCCGGCGAAACCGGTGACAACCAGGTTTTTTACCACGGTCGGTGGCGATGTAATGACGGAGCCCTGCGTGTAGTCAACAATTTGCGTCTTCCACAACTCCTTGCCCGTCTTGGAATCAAGCGCCACCACATGGGCATCAAGGCGGCCAACAAAAATTTTGCCATCAGCATAGGCTACGCCGCGGTTGTCAACGTCGCAGCAGGCGAACTGCTCGATGCCCTTGGGAACCTCTGGCTGGTAAGTCCATTTGACTTCACCCGTCTTGGCATTCACTGCAAACGTGGTTTTCGGTCCAAACGACGATGTCACAAACAAGGTGTCGCCGACCAGAATCGGGGTTGATTCCTGGGAGCGATTGGTGCCGAGCTGGAGTGCCCATTGCATTTTCAATTTGCTGACGTTGCCCGAATTGATCTGGGTTGACGCGCTGAACCGGGTGTTGCCGGAGTCGCCGCCATAGACCGGCCAGTTCTGGGCGCCGGCGGTGGACGCAATGCCCAATGTCAGCCCGAGCACCACTGGGGTTAAAAAGTTTCTCATGCATCGTCTCCTGTCGTTAACGTTAACTAGTGGAATTGCAGCAAATCGGAGTGGAAAGTTTCCGTCCTCCGTGCTTCCAAGCTTAAAACTGGCACGGAATGAAAATAGTCGGGTTAGCCCTAATTAAGTGCAACTAGTCGCAGATTGCGACACTCACAGGCTGGACCGGCATTTTCTAATGCCACTGCGTCAAATCCAGCGTCATGCTGCCGCCCAGCAATAAACGGGAGGGCGAGGTTTCCACCCGCTCCACGCGCACCAGCCCAACACCGGGGCAATACCACTCGGTGCTGAATATCGGAACCTCACGCCAGACCAGCTCAGCATCGACGTACAGCTTGATTTTGGCCTCGCCTTCAACCCGGATGCAGCCTTCAAAGGTGCCCGCTGCTGTTTCAATTTTCTGCGCCAAAGCGCCGATCCGGTATTTCATCATCAGCGGTTTGGAGTTGTAACGGAGTTCCTTCATCATCGAATTGCGCTGCTGCAAAATATAGGCAACCGTGCTGGCCTCCCACTGCGTGCCCAACACGTAGGGTTTGCGCAGCACGTAACGCGGCGGGATGTCCCCTTTGGGATCGACCTCCAGCGGGTTTTTACTGGCCACGCGGTAGACGCCTGAGTCGTCGCTGCGCAACCAGTAATCAAGACCGTTGTCGCTGTGGCGGCGCATGGCGGGGCCGCTGTCCAGGGTTTGCTTGCCGCGCGCGCTGAAACTCAAATGCTCAACCTGGGACGCGCTGTCGTCGCCCAGTTTTTTGGTCACCCGGTAAGTCCAGCTTCGGCCCTCGTCGAGCGGAAAAAACGAATCAGTGCCTGATTTCTGGCCGCAAGCCAGCAAGCCCAAAGCCATCAACAAAATGACAAATGCCCCATGCAATTTACGCAATTTATGCACCTTATGCATTTTATTTTTCCGGTAATTGGGGTGCCGGCAGATCGCTGATCTTGATCTCCTGCTCGTCATTGCCGGGGCGCAGCCAGCCCATGCCACGCCCGTTGCCGGCTTTGACCTCGGCCGTGCCGACCTGGCTGATGCCGTCGCGGCCCTTCTTGATGCCGTCGTCAACCTGGGTATGAAGTTTGCGGCTGTAGGGCAATTTGTAAGCGCGCGGTTCCAGCACCGGGCCGTTGTCACCGAGTTGGCTGACCCAGAGGTACAGCAGGCCGGGGGTCTTGGGGGTGGGCTCCTGCACCACCGCCGCCAGCATCACAAACTTGGGTGGCAGGGCATCGGTACTGGGGATTCCCCATATCGAATGGACCGCTTCGTGCCCGTAGAAGTACATCACGCTCACACCCACCACGAGAACGCCCTTGAGCCAGCCGGGCCAGCGTGACCACAGCAACGCGATCAGCGTGACAAACAGGAGAGCTGCAAAGCCCAGAATAATCGACAAGCTCATTTCACATTGCTCCCTACAAGTCGTTTTGACAGGGTGTTGATGCCGGTCACAGTGCCGTCGCTGCGAATGGTGAAGCGTGCAAGGGTGGCTTCATCACCGCGCCCGCTGAGCAGGTGTTTGCCGTAAAAGACGACTTCGGCGCGCGGGTTGACCTTGACCACCGACAAATTCACCTCCACCGGCTGGCCGGCCCGGGGGTCTTTCGCATCAACTTCTTTCGATTCAAAGTAATGGGCATTGACCACATACTCGCCAGGCGCCACGCCGCGCAAAGTGACAACCTCCTGGTTCAGCGGGTTCACGATAGCCTGGCCGTTGACCATGATGGTGTCATTGGAGTTGCCCCGGTCATCGCGGTCCAGGTGCAGCAGGCCAGCTTCGCGGGAGCGGTAAAAAACCACGTCGCCGGCGGGTGACTGAACCCACAGGTCGATGTCGTTGGGGTCCAGGTCGGGCCATGACAGCGTGAGGATGTACTCCGCCTTGGCCGGAATATCGCCCGCTTTGAGGGCCTTCGGGTTCATTGCCAGGAGCGCAATCAGGAAGCAGAAAACAAACG
>JANMVO010000264.1:0-7973 GCA_031392805.1 Rhodoferax sp.
CAGCGCCATGGACCGGTCCGACGCCAGCAAAGACACTTCGAACTGCCCGTTGTGTTGGAGGGCTTCGGCCAAGCTCCGGATAAGCACGGATGATTCTTTCCTGCAGGATTCTACGAATAGGAAATTCACGGCATCAGACGAAGTATCGCATCATGGTCTGCGATGAAAAGCAATGTTTTACGCAATCTGATATTCAGCGTGGCAAGGGGCATATTCCAACGCGGCTGTAGCGCATTGCCAGAGATTGAAACTTCAAATCAGCGGCATTCGGGCGCAAGGCGCGGTTGCTGGCATTGAACGATAGCCTCATGACGCAAGCACCCCTGTGGACGCCGGCGGTTTCGGAAATGGAGGATGCTGCTGTCACACGAAAACGCCTCACTTGTGAGGCGCTTTAGAAAAAAACAGTAGCCTCAGGTCGAAGTATGCGCACGACGGCGCGCCAGTCCGACGGCAAACAGCCCGACCAGCAGCAGCCCGAAGGTTCCGGGTTCGGGCACGGCCACCGATGCAGCGCGATCCCAACCGATGACATCCAGTGAAGTGATGTCACCCTCGTTGATGAATTTCGCTTGGTTGAGACTTTTGAAAGCATTGAACGGGTCGGTCTGATTCGATGCGTCCCAGTCCTGAGGGTCGCTTCCGTTTCCGTTTGCGAAGTTGTAGCCGTGAATGTTCGTGGTCCCGTTGTCGATGGAAAAATAGACTCCTGCAGCATCGGTCAGACGGCGGACACCGGGCGCAGTAAAGCGAAAGAGGTCGTAGGCAAAATAGCCAGGGGCGCCGCCAATATTGGCGCCGAGCCCCGGGAGGCGGCCCATGATCTCGGAAATCCCCTCCTCGGCCAGGCCGATGAAGTCGAACCCACCTGAGCCACGATTGAGGGGATCGAACGTATAGGGCAGGGTGTCGTTGTAAGTGAATGTGCCATCTACAGCCGGGTCATTGGCCGGGCGTTGCCCCAACGCCTTGGCCTGCGCAAAGGTGTACAAAAAAGCCCCTCCGTTGGTCGGATCGACTGCCGTGAACAAGCTCCCGCCTGGGCCGATGGACACCGCGCCGGCGACGCTCGGATGCGCGAGCTGGTCGGCGATCAAATCCGAACGCACCTTGGCATAAGTGCTTGGAATCGCAAACTGAAGAGGGGTGCTAATTCCGACCAGCCCGGTATTTCCCGCTAAAACGTTGATGTGGAGTGTCACCGGATCGGTGAACAAGGTCTGGAACTCGGCTGCGGCAAAGTTGAACGCCGCTTGCGCAGAAGCATTAACGCCGACGCCAAAATTCGAGACGATGACCAGCGCCTGCGCTGATAGGCTGACCGTCCACAAGGCGACGGCGACGGCCAATGCGCGCGACGCACCGCAGGCTATCCAGGGAACTTGTTTCATACGTTTCCTCCGACTGGTGCTTTTTGTGAACAGGTAAAACACGGAACCTTGCCCTCTCGCAACTAACGACGCACGTTTCGTGCCATCACGAAGCAGTAGAAAGAAATTTCTTTAATTTCAACCACTTGCAAAACGCGGCGGGTCCCTGGATGAATGGGTGCTGAGGCGTACTGTAAATAAATCCGACATGGAAGGCGCCAACGGAAAGATGCGACCATGAGAACCGGACATAGCGGGATGAACCGGGTCAGATGGCTGCGACTGGTCAGGCCCGGACATCGAGTCTGGGGATGTAGGCCAGAGCGCTACGCTTGAACGTCCATTCAACCTTGCCTGTTTGGCACGGCGTTCCGCCACTGGGTCAGCCCCAGCGCGAATCACGGCCCGAGTTTCCCGCGCAAGCTCGCAAGCCTTTGCCAGCGTAATTGCGGGATAAGAGCCCAGCCCAATGTCGCTACGCCGGGCTCCGATGGTTGTGCCCAATATCCAAGACTTCGCGCCCGTCTTGCTAATGCTCAATCCCAGGCCCGGCACAGTACCAACTTGGTGCAGTTTGACCTCGGTCAGTCGCTGAACCTCAAGTGCGCCCAGTTTTTTTGCAATCTTTGGCATGTCCGAACCTCCTTCCCCACAATAACCTCATCCTTCCCCACATAAAATATTGAGGCTAAGTGACACAGCATAAAACAGTGTAGATCGAACTCTATAGCTAAGACAAGCATTTTTTGTGGGGATTGAGACGAAAAAAAACCGCCTGAAAGGCGGTATTGGCGGAAGCTGTGAGATTCGAACTCACGGAGGGGATGAACCCTCGCCGGTTTTCAAGACCGGTGCCTTAAACCGCTCGGCCAAGCTTCCATTGTCTGTATTTTAGCGGGGTTACACGATGCCTTTGGGTTTGATTGCCGCGTTTGACTTGCCCCGCATGTGTTGATTTGGCGAATTTTAGCCCTTTATCCCAAGCGGGACTTGACACATAGGCAAGCGCGGATTTATTCCCCCCGGCCCGTGATCACCCGGCTTCGGCGGTCTGCGGCGTTGGTTTTTTTTCAAATACTCCCAATATTTGCTGCAAATTCGCCTTGCAGCTCATCCCAATCCAAGCGCCACGAATCCAAAATGAATAAATCCGCGCTTCTTTAACTCTTCGGAGTGGGCTCCACAACACAGCGCGTCACCAAAGGCGGTGCCTCTCCCAAGTGAAAAGCCAGTTTTTTATCACGCAAGGCGACGTCGGCAGCGGTCACGCGGTCGAAGCGGCGCAGGTGCTCGGTCCATGACTCGTCAATGATCTGCTCGATGTAGCGCGCCGGGTCGGCAATGTCGCGCAGCAGCTCCCATGACAGCGCGCCCTGACGCAAGCGGCTTCTTCGGCTCTCCTGCATCAGGTCTCGAAAACTGGCTGCGCGGGCGGGGTTGATGCGGTATTCAATGGTGACCATTACGCGACCGGTGCCTGGTGGCACGTTGGCCACAGGCACCTTGAATTCGCGCGACGGCGTCAGGTCTTCTTCGATACCCCGGTCAACCACGCATCGCAGGGCGATCAGCATGGCCACCACGCCGGTACAGGCCGCGCCGATGAGGGCCATGGGAACCGAGTAGAGCGTGGCGATTTGTCCCCAGACGGCGGCACCCAAAGCGCTGCTGCCCATGATGGCCATCTGGTAAATTGACATGCCACGCGCCCTGACCCAGTCTGGCAGTGCCATCTGCGCCGACACGCTCAGCGAGTTGACGGCCGTAATCCAGACCATGCCGGCCAGCAGCATGGCGGGAACGCCAACATACAGATTGGGTGCAAAAGCCATGGTTGCCGTCACGCCTGCCTGCAACACGGTGCCAATCAACACCAGCCGGTCGCCAAAAATGACCAGGCGTAACCGCGGCAGCAACAGCACGGCCACGATGGCACCTGCGCCCATCGACGCCAGCAACACCGTGAACGTGCCGGCATCGCCGCCGTGCAAGCCGCGCGCCACCAGCGGCAGCAGCGCCATCAGCGCCGTCGAGTGGAAAAAGAACAGTGCCACGCGCAGCAAAATAGCCCGCAGGCGGGAAGATTGCCGTACAAACTGCACACCCACGCGCATGGCACCCAGCAGCTTTTCCCGCCCAAGCGGGCTGGGCACATGGGCGCGTCGCCAGCGGATCAGGATAACGCCGGATGCCACCGACAAAACCGCGTTGAGCAGGAATACATAGCGGCTGCCAACGCTGGCAATCAAGGTACCCGCCACCAGCGGGCCAAAAATGCGTGATGCATTCATGGCGATGCCGTTAAGCCCCATCGCCGCAGGCAGTTGCTGGCGTGGTACCAGAGCCGGAATCAGGGCTGAGTAGACCGGCCAGCGCATCGCCAGCCCGACGCCGTTGGCCAGCACCAGCGCCAGCAGCAGAGGCGGCGTCATGGCACCGGCAAGGATCGTCAGGCACAGGGCCAGCGCCACCGCAGCACCCCAGAACTGGGTGACGATCAGATAGCGCCTGCGATCCACAATATCGGCCATGGCACCGCTGGGCAAGCCCAGCAGGAAAACCGGCAGCGTGGACGCCGCCTGCACCAGCGCCACCCAGATTGGCGAAGTCGTCATCGACGTCATCAGCCACGCCGCCGCCACATCATTCATCCACATGCACAGGTTGGCAATCAGCCAGGTGCTCCAGAGCATGCGAAACGCGGCAATTTTCAACGGTGCCAACGCCGACTGCCGTTCTCCTGCGGTGTTGTTGGTGAGGGCGGCTACGTTATCCATTGCTGCCCGTGCCGACGTGTTGTTGCATGGCGCCCATTCTATCGGCAGCCCTTTTTTTTCTGATGCCAGGGGTGCGACAGCTTGCATGGACCGGTGCAGGTACTATTGCCCCTGTCCAGAACGATTCTTGCCAACAGGCTCACCCATGACAAACACCCCGCTGCAACGAGAACGGCTTGAAAAGCCGACGCTCATCTATCCCTTCGAGGCACCACCCGAACCGGGCAAGACAATCGAGGTTGCGCCCGGCGTGGTCTGGATGCGCATGCCGCTGCCCCTGGTGCTTAACCACATCAATGTCTGGGGTCTTGAAGACGCTGATGGCTGGGCCGTGGTGGACACCGGCATGCGCACTGATGAGACCGTGGCAGCGTGGCGCGAGCTGTTTGCCAATGCCCCCGACCAGCGCCCTTTGAGCCGGGTTTTTGGCACCCACATGCACCCTGACCATATCGGCATGGCGGGCTGGCTGACGCGCAAGTTCAACTGCCGTTTGTGGATGACCCGGCTCGAATACCTGAACTGCCGCGTGCTGGCGGCTGACACGGTCCGCGAGGCGCCGGACGATGCTGTCGCGTTCTTCCGCCGGGCGGGCTGGAGCGACGCCGCGATTGAAAACTACCGTGCCCGCTTCGGCAATTTCGGCAAGCGCATCCATGCCCTGCCGGACAGCTACCGGCGCATTGCCGATGGCGAAGAAATCAGAATCGGTGCCCACACCTGGCGCGTCATTGTCGGCACGGGCCACTCACCCGAGCACGCCTGCCTGTATTGCGCCGACCTGAAGTTGCTGATCTCGGGTGACCAGGTGTTGCCGCGCATATCTTCCAACGTGTCGGTGCACCCGACCGAGCCCGATGCCAACCCCATGCGTGACTGGATGGAATCATTGGCCAAGATCAAGCGCGAAGTGCCCGATGAAGTGCTGGTGCTGCCAGCCCACAATGAATGTTTTCGCGGACTGCATGCCCGGCTGGACTATATGGGCGCATCGCAAGAGCGCTCTCTGGACCGGCTGCGCAAAACGCTGCGCGAGCCCCGGCGCGCTGTAGAGGTGTTCACGGCGCTGTTTGCCCGGAGCATTGATGAGACCGACGGTGGCTTGTTGAGCCTGGCTACAGGTGAAAGCCTGGCCTGCCTGAACTACCTGTTGCATCGCGGCGAGTTGAAGCGCGAACTGGACAACTCTGGCGTGGCGACGTACCAGATGTGCTGATCGACGGCTGTGGGCCGGACGCGCCAAAGCAAATCAATGCATCCCCATTTTTCCGAGACCACCGGGCATCAACGCCTGATCTATGGCGTGGCAGTTGGCCTGGCCGTTGCCGTTGTGCCGTTGCCGCTGGCGGCTCAATCGCAGGGCCTGTTAGCCTGGTGTCTGGGGGCGGTCACGTATCTGTTGCTAGCCTGGTGGCTGGCCGTTGAATTTGATGCCGGTCGCACGCGCAGGCGCGCACAGGCACAAGACCAGCCGGGGGTTATTTTGTTCCTGCTGATGGTTTTTTCGGCATTTGCCAGCATTGCGGCGATCGCCCTGATGCTGCAACACGTCAAGGATTTGTCGGCCATGCAGCGTTATGGGCATCTGGCCTTGTCGATGGCAGCGCTGGCGTCATCCTGGTTGTTGATGCAGACGGTGTTTGCCTTTCGCTATGCCCATGTTTACTACCAGGTTGAGGCTGATGGCACGCCAGCCGGCGCCGGGCTGGAATTTCCGGGAAAGCAGGACCCGGATTACTTTGACTTTTTGTATTACGCCCATGTGGTGGGCATGACATCGCAAGTGTCCGATGTGGTGGTGACGTCACGCCTGATGCGCCACCTCACCCTGCTGCACAGCGTGACTGCGTTTGCCTTCAACATGCTGGTGCTGGCCCTGAGCATCAACCTGGTGGCCGGTGCGATCCAGATGAGTTGAGCAAGACCTTGAGAAAGCCTGTAGACGACCTTCAGCCATCGAGGGCGGGAATCCACATTCCCCCGCAAAATCGTGCACACGGTACAAGCGCTGAGCCCGCGCCGACCTTCCATTTGGCGGTCAAAACCGCAATCGCCGAGACCACTTTGAAAGTCTTTTCTGCGGCTGATTTGCGCTACAGGGATGCTGCACAGCCAGTTTTGTCAATTTAAGCGATTAAAACAGGCTGTAGCCCTCTATCCATATGCATAATCAGCTACTTATTAAGTAGCAAAACATTCGCGCAGCATTTTTTTTTCCCGCAATGCAATGCGTCCCCGTGCGAAGCACCCAACAAGCCATGCAGGCGTGCCGGGTGGCTGTGGAGGATCGGGGCGCAGGATTCGCGGATGCTACGTGGGCCGGGCGCGTCAACCACCGTATTCGCGCTACTGAGGCAGCGCGCCACGAACACATCTGCGCAAGCTCGAAGCGCAGAGCGGCCACGGACGCTTAGGCAGCGTTCGCCAACCAACGTCGAGTGCCGCCAGCTCCCCGTCTTGAGGCAGCAAAGATGGATTGACGCCAGCGCTCTACAAGTCTGCCGTTGCAAAGCTGCCAGATAAACAAGCGCAGCCATCGAACGTCAGCCAAAAAAAAGGAACGTCAGGCAAGCCTGCTATTCCGCACTACTGCGCATACCCCGGCAACTCGCGGTCCAGCACCCGCATCATGGCTTCAAAGTAAAGTCGCTCGCGCTCTTCGCGCGGATGCAGGTCCAGCGGGTTAGGGGCCTGCACCCGGGCCGCCACCTCATCGCTCAATACCGACAGCGGCTGCCCGGTGCCCATCGCCAGCACCTGGCTGCGGCACACGCGCTCCAGCTTGTAGAGCCTGCGGTAAGCCTGCGCAACGGTGTCGCCGGTTACCACCACGCCATGGTTTTTCATGAAGACAATGTGTTTGTCACGCTTGTCTCCAGCCGTCTTGTCACCGATGACGCGTGCCAGCCGCTCACCCTCATCGGTTGAATCGGCCAGCCCGGTGTAATCATCGTCATAGGCAATATGGCCATGGAAAAATGCCGCCGTCTGGCTGGTGGGCAGCAGGCGGTTGTCTTGCAGCATGTTGAGCGCGATGGCCCAGGTCTGGTGCGTGTGCAGCACCACGCGTGCGCCGGTCAGGCGGTGAATCGGCGCATGGATGCAGCGGGCCGACAGCTCCACCACGCCGGTGCCTGCCAGCGTCTGGCCGGCTTCGTTGAACACCATCATGTCGCTTGCCCGCGCCTCAGACCAGTGCAGGCCAAACGGCAGAATTAAAAACTGGTCGGTGTGCCCCGGCACGGCGACGGTGAAGTGGTTGTCAATGCCTTCTTCCAGCTCGTGCAATACGGCCAGACGGTGGGCCGCTGCCAGGTGAGTTTTTGCCTGCGCCAGCGGATCAGCGGCGGGTCGCGTGGCGAGTGGTGTGGAGAGTGGATGGACCGACATGGTAAGACTCCTTAAATGAACTGTTGACGGAGGTCGCCCGGGTTCATGCTGCGTGGATTGTCGCAGGCCCCGCAACGCCCCTGGCCATCGACCAATGCCTGTAGCGCAGGGCCAGCGGCCGGCCGCCCCGCTGCACCCAGCCTGGCGCTTGCTGTCGCGCATTTAACTGGCATGATGGCAGACCTCACATCGCACCCCTTGGCTTAAGGGAGGCGGAAATAGCCAATATCCCATTTGTGGCCGCACTATTTGCAACATTAACGGGCGCATTGCGGCGTTGCTCCACGCTTGTGTTGCTCGCCACACGGCGCTCAGAGCGCCTTGCACTGCATCCCGCCAGCGCACCCAAAAACGGTATATTGGCTATTTCCGCGTCCCTAAGGAGAACTCTATGGCAAAACTTGACTTCAACATGGACAACCACTGGCTGCCGTTC
>JANMVO010000283.1:0-3293 GCA_031392805.1 Rhodoferax sp.
GCAGGCGCAGGCCGAGCGCATCACCCATGCGCTGATGGTGCCGGCCATGTACGGGCTGTGCCTGCTTGAGCCCGACCTGGAAGCCTTCGACTTGTCCAGTTGGCGCATTGGCGCCTACGGCAGCGCCCCCATGCCCGAGCCGACTATCCGGCGTTTCGCGCAGGCCTTCCCGCAGCTACAGATGTGCAACTGCTACGGAGCCACCGAAACCACGTCACCGGCGACCATGATGCCGCGTGGTGATGGCGTGGCCCACGCGGAAAGCATCGGGAAAACCGTGCCTTGCGGCGACATCTGTGTGATGGACGGGCAGGGCCGCGAACTCGCCGCGGGAGAGGAGGGCGAGCTCTGGATTGCCGGCCCGATGGTGGTGCCCGGGTACTGGAAGAACGGTGCGGGTACCGATGTGGCGTTTGCGGGCGGATACTGGAAATCAGGCGACATCGGCGCGATTGATGCGCAAGGCTATGTTCGTATCGCCGACCGGATGAAAGACATGGTGAACCGCGGCGGTTTCAAAGTCTATCCGGCCGAAGTGGAAAGCGTGCTGACCGGCATCGAGGGCGTGGTCGAAGCTGCGGTCATCGGCCATCCCGATGACATCCTGGGTGAAAGCGTGATCGCCTTCCTCAACGTTGTCTCGGATGCCATCGACGAAGGTATGGTGCGCGCATATTGCGCTGAGCGCATGGCCGACTACAAGGTGCCGGGGCGGGTCGTCGTCGGCAAGGCCCCGTTGCCGCGAAACGCTAACGGCAAGATCCAGAAGGCTGAACTGCGTGAGACGGCCAAAACCCTTCCCCCCGTGGTGCGCGTACCGAAGGATCCTGCGTGATGAAAAATACATCCAATACATCGAGTCACAACCCAACATGGCCCTGCGCGCCAGTGCACGCAACAAGGGCTTTCAAAATCTCCCGTTTGGCCGCACTGATGCGGTGCTGGCGCATAGCGAGCGATGGACTTTTCTGTTTCTAAAGGGCATGGGCATCGCGGCGCAAATTCGGGCGGCCACAGTGTCGTGCTCAGAGTCATGACTAAGCCATGAAGGTCATCAGCCTCGGCCTGGTGGATTACGCACCCACCTACGCCACCATGCAGGAATTTACCCGTCAAAGAGGCCTGCAGCCCTCATCCGATATGCTTAATAAGCTATTGATATGCGAGCATTCTCCGGTTTATACCCAGGGGCTGGCGGGCAGGGCGGACCACATCCTGAACGCTGGCGGCATCCCCATCATCGCAACCGACCGAGGTGGCCAGGTCACTTACCACGGGCCTGGCCAAGTGGTGGCCTACCCGCTGATCGACCTCAAGCAGGCGGGCTATTTTGTGAAGGAATACGTGTACCGGATTGAGGAAGCCGTAATCCGCACGCTGGCGGATTTTGGGGTCACCGGGCACCGGGTGACGGGTGCGCCGGGTATCTACGTGCGTCTGGACGATCCGTTTTCGCATGCTCGGTTGCCTGAACACCGGTCCTCAACCCGAAATTGGAATCTGCCGCCGGCTCACGCTGGAGCGGGCTGGGATGGGGGCAACCAGAATCTGACTCCTCTTAAAAATCGTCCGGTCTTCACGGGCCTGGGCAAAATCGCGGCCCTGGGCATCAAGGTCAGCCGCCATTGCACCTACCACGGGGTGGCGCTGAATGTGGCGATGGACCTGGAGCCGTTCTCGCGCATCAACCCGTGTGGGTACGCCGGGCTGCAAACGGTGGATCTTTCTACAATCGGGGTATCGGTCACGTGGCAGGAGGCTGCGGACGTGTTGAGCCAAAAGCTCATCACTTCCCTGGCACCCTGATTTGCCACCTTGATCGGGCACCTTGATTTGAAACCTGAACACCGCGCCACGTCCTGCGCCCTATGAACGTCATGAATACCGTCGCCCTGAATCCCGCCGAGCTTTCACCCCGCGTTGCACCTGCCCTTGCGGCGATCAATACGCCGACCGACACACCGACTGTTAATCCGACTGTTATGCCGACGGCTATGTCGACGGTTGCGCCCCCCGCCACGCGTGAGCCCCAGCCCGGCGCAAGCTACGACCCCACCCTCAAACAGAAAGCCGCCGCCAAGCTGTCTCGCATTCCGGTCAAGGTGGTGCCCGGCGAGGTGCTCAAAAAGCCGGACTGGATTCGCGTCAAAGCCGGTTCCCCCAGCACGCGGTTTTACGAGATCAAGGACATCCTTCGCGCCAACAAACTGGTGACGGTGTGCGAAGAAGCCAGTTGCCCCAACATTGGCGAATGCTTTGGCAAGGGCACAGCCACCTTCATGATCATGGGCGACAAGTGCACGCGGCGCTGCCCGTTTTGCGACGTGGGCCATGGCCGACCCGATCCGCTGGATATCAACGAGCCAGAGAGCCTGGCGAAGACCATTGCGGCACTCAAGCTCAAATACGTGGTGATCACCAGTGTCGACCGCGATGATTTGCGCGATGGGGGTGCCCAGCACTTTGTCGACTGCATCAAGCGCATCCGTACCTTGTCGCCCGGCACGCAGATTGAAGTGCTGGTGCCGGACTTCAGGGGCCGCGATGACCGGGCGCTGCAAATTCTGCAAGCTGCGCCGCCCGATGTGATGAACCATAATTTGGAAACCACCGCGCGCCTGTACAAAGAAGCCCGCCCCGGCAGCGACTATCAATTCAGCCTCAACCTGCTCAAAAAATTCAAGGCGCTGCACCCCAACGTGCCAACCAAAAGCGGCATCATGGTCGGCCTGGGCGAAACCGACGAAGAGGTGCTGCAGGTGATGCAGGACATGCGCGACCATCACATCGACATGCTGACCATCGGCCAGTACCTGGCACCCTCAAGCGCGCACCTGACTGTGAAGCGCTACGTGCACCCTGACACCTTCAAGCTATTTGAAGCCAAGGCCTACGAGATGGGTTTCAGCCACGCCGCCGTGGGCGCCATGGTGCGCAGCAGCTACCACGCTGACCAGCAGGCCCACGCCGCAGGCCTGTCGGTCAGCCTCCCACAGTGAATCAGAAAAAAATACCGCATCTGCCGCTTTTTTCTGCAACCCCAGAACGCAGAAGCGCGGTGCGACTTCACATTTCAGGGTCACCCAAATCACCGCGCTGTTTTGCTGTATGCGTCACAGCCTTCATGCTTTCCTCAAATTTCGCGCTGGCGACCGGACCAAAAGCAATCGCGTGTCCGCAAGTTTTAAAGACGGTGGTTGATAAACCCTTGTACAAAGACTGGTCGATTTACAGCAACGACCCGCTTCATTTAACCGGGGCATGGGTTATGACGAACAGCATTCCGCCCAATC
>JANMVO010000318.1:0-2459 GCA_031392805.1 Rhodoferax sp.
ACCGCCAAGCCAGGTTCGAGCGGGATCCGTGGTTGAAGCAGTTTGGCATCACCGTCAACAAGGCGGGCGGTGAGCGGCTGGTATCGCTGTTCTGTTATGAGCCGTCCGCGCTCAATGCACTGCTGCAACAGCTTGCGAACGATGCCACGCCCACCCGGCTGCTGGTCACGCCAGGGCGGGCAGCACAGGCGGTTTTGACCCTGCTAGAGAGTAAAAATAGGCTTCAGCCCTTGTGGAATATAGATAGTAAGCTTTCATTTTCATCATTACCTCTGCTGACCCAGTACCAGTTTGACGAATTGCTGTGGGCCTGTGACTTGAATTTTGTACGCGGCGAGGATTCTTTGGTGCGCGCACTTTGGGCCAATAGGCCGTTCGTGTGGCAAATTTACCCGCAGCACGACGGTGCCCACCATGCCAAGCTCACGGCATTTCTGCAAGCCATGGACGCCCCGCCGTCACTACGTCAGTTTTCCCTGGCATGGAACGAAGCCGGGGGCGATGGCGCGCTGGGTACCTTGGACTTGCCCGTCTGGGGCGTTTCTGCGAATGAGATGCGTGCCCGGCTGCTGCAACAAACTGACCTGACCAGCCAGCTTCTGGCCTTCTGCAACAGGCACCAGGCGGTCTAATCCAGCTTCACTTGGCCTTCAGTCGAAATCCGAGGAGGTTCCCGCCCCCGCCTTTAGAAGCGCGCTGTTGGCCAGATCCCAACACTCACCTCCCCCGACCGACTGGCCCGCCTTGCCACTTGCCCACACAAGAACTGCCGGATTGAATTTTTTTGACATGACAAATTCCCTTTTGAAAAGCAGACCTTCACCAACACGCCGTGTGGTGCGGGAAGGTCTGATTTTCATCGTAGCAGTTTGTGGCCCATCTGACCATTGGGAACTCATCACGAGCCCAAATGTTGTTGGGTTGATGACATCCAAAAAACGCTAAAATACAAGGCTTTGCAGGATTTGTCCAAAACGTGTCAACAGTAGCACTTTCGAGTAGCACTTTTCGGCCTGCAACACAGAACTCGCCAACTATTTTTGGGCCAATCAAAAAGCCCACTCCATGGAATCACTATGAAAACTGCTCAAGAAATACGCGCCGGCAACGTCATCATGCACGGCAAAGACCCTATGGTCGTCCTGAAAACCGAATACAGCCGCGGTGGCCGCAACTCGGCTACGGTGCGCATGAAGCTCAAAAGCCTGATTGCCAACTTTGGCACCGAAGTGGTCTTCAAGGCCGACGACAAGATGGACCAGGTCATTCTGGAAAAGAAAGACTGCTCCTACTCGTACTTTGCCGACCCGATGTATGTCTGCATGGACGAAGAGTTCAACCAGTACGAAGTGGAAGCCGAAAACATGGGCGACTCGCTGAACTACCTGGAAGACGGCATGTCGGTGGAAGTGGTGTTTTATGACGGCAAAGCGATCTCGGTCGAGTTGCCCACCAGCGTTGAGCGCGAGATCACCTGGACCGAGCCGGCCGTCAAAGGCGACACCTCCGGCAAGGTGCTCAAGCCGGCCAAGATTGCCACCGGCTTTGACCTTGGCGTGCCAATTTTTGTGGCGCAGGGCGACAAGGTCGAAATCGACACCCGCACAGGTGAATACCGCAAACGCGTCTGACCCTGTTCCGCCTCTATTTCACTCCGACACGTCGCTAATACTCCGTGCCGTACTAAAGTACTGCCTGCGGCGTTGCGCCTGGCTGGGGAAAACCGTCTGATGGCGGTTTTTTTTGGTTCTTATTTGTAGTCACTAAATGTAATTTAGTTCGTGTTGAATTAGTCAAAAGTGTTTGTCACGGCATCACGAACCGGAACCGCTGACATCGTCACTACCACCACTCGCAGGTACATGCCGCGCAAGGCATCAGCGACAACCCATTCAAACCAGCACTGCTGCCTCTGGCTGGGCGTAAAGGACGCAGGCGCGGTCCAGATCACCATCATCCCAGTTCCAGCTATTGCAAGCCCAGCGTCCCGCGCAGCTATGTGCGCTGGCGCACAGACACCCGGCATCAGCAGGAGCACGATCCAGGTTTGAAATGCGCCACGGACAGCACGGACAGTCAACCGACCTTCGACGATTTCGTGCATTCCAAAGATCAGCAATCCATCCAGGAAACCGCCATGCCTGACGCCTTGCCACCGGACCCCTTGTCACAGAACCCCTTGGCACAGAACCCCTTGGCACAGGACTCTTTGTCAACCGAACTCCTGCGCAAAATGCACGCTTACTGGCGCGCCGCGAACTACCTCTCCGTGGGTCAGATCTACCTGCAAGACAACGGGCTGCTCGAAATCCCTCTGGCACTCGAACACGTCAAGCCCCGGTTGCTGGGCCATTGGGGCACGACACCAGGGCTGAACCTCATCTATGTCCACCTGAACCGGCTGATCAAACAGAACAGCCTGAACATGATGTATGTCATTGGGCCTGGTCATGGTGGCC
>JANMVO010000345.1:0-3852 GCA_031392805.1 Rhodoferax sp.
CCGTTACGGCAGCGGCGGCGAATGGTCCATGCCCAACCCCAGCGCCAACACCCTGCTGCGCGCCAATGCCGACCTGTCGCCCGCCATCATCGCGCGAGCCATTGCCCAGCGCATCAAAAAAATGGGTGTCGATGCCGACACCACCGCGCGCATCGACGCGCAACTGGCAATACTGGATGCCAAAGAAACTTCCATGCACGTGCTGGAAATCAGCGGTGTGAAGGGCGCAGACCGGCAGCCCTGGTTTTGCTCCGGCTGTCCGCACAACACCTCCACCAAGGTGCCCGAAGGCTCGCGCGCCATGGCCGGCATTGGCTGCCATTTCATGAGCATCTGGATGGACCGCAGCACCACCGGCTTCACCCAGATGGGCGGTGAGGGCGTGCCGTGGGTCGGCCAGCAGCCGTTCAGCAATGACACCCACATGTTTGCCAATTTGGGGGACGGCACTTACTTTCACAGCGGCCTGCTGGCGGTACGCCAGTCGATTGCGGCGGGCGTCAACATCACCTACAAAATTCTGTACAACGATGCGGTCGCCATGACCGGTGGCCAGCCCATCGGCGAGCGCCAGGAAGGGCACTCGGTGGTGCAGATTGCGCAGTCCATGCGGGCTGAGGGCGCGGTCAAAATCGTCATCGTCACGGATGAGCCGGAAAAATACGCTGGCGTCACGCTGGTGGCCGATGTCGGGGTGCATCACCGCGACGGGCTCGACACGATTCAAAAGCAGTTGCGCGAGATCAAAGGCACAACGGTCATCATCTACGACCAGACCTGCGCCACCGAAAAACGCCGCCGCCGCAAGCGCGGCGCCATGGTGGACCCGGCCAAACGCGTGGTCATCAACGAGCTGGTCTGTGAGGGCTGCGGCGACTGCGGCGTGCAGAGCAATTGCCTGAGCGTGGAGCCGCTGGAAACCGAGTTTGGACGCAAGCGCCAGATCAACCAGAGCACCTGCAACAAGGACATGTCTTGCCTGAAAGGCTTTTGCCCCAGCTTTGTCACGGTTGAAGGCGGACAGTTGAAGAAGAAGGCCAAAGCGGGTGAAGCGGGTGCTGTTGCGTCGCCGTTTGAGCTGGCGGCATTGCCTGAACCGGTGTTTGCGCTGCGCCAGGTCAACGGTGTGAATCCGGTTTGGGGCATCGTGGTCGCCGGTGTGGGCGGCACCGGCGTCATCACCATCGGCCAGTTGCTCGGTGTGGCGGCGCACTTGGAGGGCAAAGGCATCGTCACGCAGGATGCCGGTGGCCTGGCGCAAAAAGGTGGCGCCACCTGGAGTTATGTGCTGATTGGCGACCACCAGGACGACATTCGCACCACACGGGTCGGCATGGCGGCAGCCGACCTGGTCATCGGTTGCGACCCGATCGTGGCGGTGGCCAAGGAAACCCTGCTGCGCATGCGCGCAGGGCGCACCCACGTGGCCCTCAACTCCAACAGCACGCCCACGGCAGCCTTTGTGAAAGACGGCAACTGGCAAAACCCGGCAGCGCAGTGCGTGGCAGAAATCACCGACGTGGTGGGCCAGTCAGGCGTCGGCGTTTTTGATGCAGACGCCGCTTCCACCCGGCTGCTGGGTGACAGCATCTACACCAACCCGATGATGCTGGGCTATGCCTGGCAAAAAGGCTGGATTCCGCTGCAAAAGTCGTCGCTGATGCGGGCCATCGAGCTCAACGCCGTGCAGGTCCCGCAAAACAAGCTGGCGTTCGAGTGGGGCTGCCGCGCCGCGCATGATCTGGGGTCGGTTCAAAAGCTGCCAAGTCCGGCCGGCCAAGTGAGCGTTGTCGAGTTCAAAAAACGCGATGCGCTGGCCGACATCATTGCCAGGCGCGCCGAGTTTTTGACGGGCTACCAAAACGCGGTCTATGCTGAAAGCTACACGGCGTTCGTGCAAAAAGTCAAAACTGCTGAGGAGGCTTTGGGCATCAAACATCTGCCGCTGACCGAGGCCGTGGCCCGCTACTTCTTCAAACTCATGGCTTACAAGGACGAGTACGAGGTGGCCCGCTTGCACACCGACCCGGCCTTTCACGCCAGGATCAACGCCATGTTTGAAGGCGACTTCAAGCTCAACTACCACCTGGCCCCGCCGCTGCTTGCCAAAAAGAACGACAAGGGTGAGTTGCAGAAACAGAAGTTCGGACCGTTCATGCTGACGGCATTCAAAGTGCTGGCGCGGCTAAAAGGTCTGCGTGGCGGTGCACTTGATATTTTTGGCAAGACGCCGGAGCGCGTGCAAGAGCGGGCGCTGATCGTTGACTACAAGGGCAGTATCGAAGAAGTGCTCAAAACGCTGAGCCATGGCAACCATGCCTGCGCCGTGGAAATTGCCCGCATTCCCGAGCTGATCAAGGGTTATGGCCATGTGAAAGAGCGCAACCTCAGGGCGGCGCGCGGCAAATGGGCGGGTTTGATGGACGAGTTTCGCAACTCGAAAGTAAAACAACTCGCTGCTTAGGGATAAAACTGGCCTGTAGCCCTTGTCAACAATGCGTAGACAGCTATAATAAATGTAGCATTACCCGGATGACAGCGCCGTTTACAATAGCCGGTTATCCGCTGCGCTGCCCAGTCTAGGGCCGTGTTGGCTGGCCTGTCCCGTTATTTTGACCCTGCGTCGTGGAGTTGCCTGTGTTTATTTCTTCTGCCTTTGCCCAAACCGCCCCTGCTGTAGCTGCTACAGGCGGCGACTTGCAATCATCCTTGATGAGCATGCTGCCACTGGTTTTGATGTTTGTGGTGCTTTATTTTGTGATGATCCGGCCCCAGATGCGAAAGCAGAAAGAGCACCGCAGCATGATCGAGGCATTGGCCAAGGGCGACGAGATCGTCACCTCCGGCGGCTTGCTGGGCAAAGTGACCAAGATGGGTGACAGCTACCTCAGCCTGGAAGTGGCCAGCGGTGTCGAGCTTCAGGTGCAGCGCAGCGCTGTGGTTCAGGTGTTGCCCAAAGGCTCGTTCAAATAGCAGCGTGAACCCAATCGCATCATGAATCGCTACCCGGTATGGAAATACGCCATCATCCTGATTGCCTTGGTGGTGGGGGCCTTGTACACGCTGCCCAATTTTTTTGGCGAATCGCCGGCCGTGCAGGTGTCGGCGGCCAAAGCCGCCTTCAAGGTAGATGCCAGCACCCAGGCCCGCGTGCAGGAAGCACTCAAAGCCGCAGGCATAACGCCTGAGGTCATCACGCTTGAAGGCCCCTCGCTCAAGGTTCGGTTTGAGTCGACCGAAACCCAGCTTAAGGCCAAGGACGCGATTCAAAAAGCGCTGGTGCCAGAGGCCGCAGATCCAGGCTATGTGGTGGCGCTCAACCTGCTGAGCCGCTCGCCCGCCTGGCTCTCGGCTTTGCACGCAGCGCCGATGTACCTGGGCCTGGATTTGCGCGGTGGCGTGCACTTCATGCTACAAGTGGACATGCAGGCCGCGTTGACCAAGAAGGCCGAATCCCTGTCAGGTGATATTCGCACCATTCTTCGCGAGAAAAACGTGCGCCACAGCGGCATCAGCCGCAATGGCCAGTTGATTGAAATCCGCTTTCGCGATTTAGCCACTCTGGACGCTGCCAAACGCGTGGTTCTGGACCAGTTCCCGGATCTGCAAACGACTGACGGCCCGGACGGCACGGATTACAAGCTGACCGCGACCATCAAGCCGGTATCGGCCCGCAATGTGCAGGACCAGGCGCTCAAGCAGAACATCACCACGCTGCACAACCGCATCAACGAGCTGGGCGTGGCTGAGCCGGTGATTCAGCAGCAGGGCCAGGACCGCATCGTGGTGCAATTGCCCGGCGTGCAGGACACTGCCAAGGCGAAGGATATTCTGGGCCGAACAGCGACGCTG
>JANMVO010000386.1:0-2293 GCA_031392805.1 Rhodoferax sp.
GACGGACAACCTCTCGTACCCGGTCTACCGGCTGT
Source organism: Rhodoferax sp. (assembly GCA_031392805.1). Classification (GTDB taxonomy): domain Bacteria; phylum Pseudomonadota; class Gammaproteobacteria; order Burkholderiales; family Burkholderiaceae_C; genus JANYCG01. The sequence goes on from JANMVO010000386.1 coordinate 36, forward strand.
TCATGTCGGGCGTGTGCATCGCCCTGGCGCTAGGACTTTATCTGCTGATCTCAAAAACGAAACTGGGCATGAAAATCCGCGCCGGGGCGTTCAACCACGACATGGCGGGCGCTTTGGGCATCAACATCAAGCTGATCCATGCCGTCGTCTTTGCGCTGGGCGTGGGCCTGGCGGCGGTGGCCGGGATGATTGCCGCACCCATCTCCAGCGTCTACCCCAACATGGGCTCGCAGGTGCTGATCATGTGCTTTGTGGTGGTCGTGATTGGCGGCATTGGCTCGGTGCGCGGCGCGCTGATTGCCGCGCTGCTGGTAGGCCTGGTCGATACCTTTGGCAAGGTGCTGCTGCCCTCGGTTTCGGGCATGCTGGTGTACATGCTGATGGCTGGGGTTTTGCTTTGGAAGCCTGAGGGGCTGTTCAAACAATGAGCACGGCCAAAGCCAATCTGGAAGTCCTGCCGGGCAGCATCAAAGTTGTGCTCGCCTTGGGCCTGATCGCCCTCATCGCCTTCCCTTTCTTGGGCACGGATTTCTATACCCAAATGGTCACCCGCATGATGATCATGGCGATTTTTGCAATGAGCCTGGACTTGCTGCAAGGCGTCACCGGCCTGGTGTCGCTGGGCCACGCAGCTTACTTCGGATTGGCTGGATATGCATTGGCGTTTTTGACGCCGCAGGGTGCGCCGGTCAGCCTGTGGTGGACGCTGCCCGCCGCCGTGCTGGCATCCGGCGCAGCGGCGCTGGTGATCGGATTTCTGGTGGTGCGCACCCACGGCATTTACTTCATCATGGTCACCATGGCGTTTGCGCAGATGGTGTTCTTCCTGTTTTTTGACAACAAAATTCTGGGCGGCTCAGACGGCCTGTACATCAACTTCAAACCGGATGCATCGCTGTTTGGCTGGACGCCGTTTGCCTGGTGGGATCTGGACAACAAAACCACGCTGTACTACTTCACGCTGGCCGTGTTGCTGGTTGTCTATGCCTTTTTGCGGCGCTTGCTGTGGAGCCCGTTTGGCCGCGCGCTGGCGGGCATTCGCGTCAACGAGCACCGCATGCGCGCCATGGGGTTTGGCAGCTTTGGCTACAAGCTCACCGCCTTCACGCTGGCCGGCGCGCTGGCCGGTCTGGCCGGCTATTTGTCGGGCGTGCAGTCGGGCTACATCAACCCCGAGCTGATGGGTTTTCACATGAGCGCGCACGGCATCATGATGGTGATTTTGGGCGGCATGGGCAATTTTGCCGGGGCCATCGTGGGCGCTTTTGCCTTCGAGTGGGTGCTGCATGTGTTCAAGGACTTGCCCACCGTGGGCAGCGTCAATCTGGGGAAGCACTGGCAGCTCTGGATGGGCAGCTTCATCGTGCTGGTGGTGGTGTTTGCACCGCGCGGCCTGCTGGGCCTGCTGGCACATTTCTCGCGAAAGGCGCAGGACGATGTGCATGACGCTGCACCGGACGTCATGAAGGACCCCGCCCATGAGTGAAGTCCTGCTCTCGGCCAAAGGCCTGACCAAACGCTTTGGCGGGCTGGCGGCGGTCAATGACGTCACGCTGGACCTTTGGCAAAACCGCATCCACGCCGTGATCGGCCCCAATGGCGCCGGCAAGTCAACCCTGACCAATTTGCTCAGCGGCGACCTGGTGCCCACCAGCGGCCAAGTGCGCCTGGGTGCGCGCGACGTGACAGGCTGGTCGCCGGAAAAAATGTCGCGCGAAGGCCTGGGGCGCAGCTACCAGAAGACGAATATTTTCCTGCCCTTCACGGTGTGGGAAAACGTGTGCATGGCGTCGCAGTCCCGCGCACGCCAAAGCCCCTGGAACCCCATGACCTGGGTTGCCAACGCAGCGCAAAATACTACTAATTCAATAGCTAACTATGCACGTTCCACGAGGGCTATAGAGCTATCTGGTCTTAAAAATAAGCTGAAATCGATTGCCGGCACCATCAGCCACGGCGCGCAGCGCCAGTTGGAGATTGCCATGACCCTGGCGACCGAGCCCAAGGTATTGCTGCTGGACGAGCCGCTGGCGGGCATGGGCGTGGCAGAGGCCCAGGCCATGGTCGAACTGCTGTTGAAACTGAAAAAAGACCACGCCATACTGCTGGTCGAGCATGACATGGACGCCGTGTTTGCGCTGGCCGATCACCTCACCGTGATGGTCAACGGCCAGGTGATTGCCAGTGGCCTACCTGCGGAAATACGGGCTGATGCAAAAGTTCAAGCCGCGTACCTGGGCGAGGAACACTGACCATGC
>JANMVO010000399.1:0-1961 GCA_031392805.1 Rhodoferax sp.
CCTGGAAGGTGAGAAGGCCAAAGACTGGGCCACCTTGCCCGCCGAAAAGCGCGAATTGGCAGGCCGCGTGGTGCAGCACTTGTTGCACCTGATTGCGACGGTCAGCCCTGGCGCCAAACGCGGATCAACGGCGCCGTTTGAGTGGGCCAAGTTTTTGCTGGTGGAGGTGGGTGACTGGCAACCGCGCAGCTTGGCTGGCGCATTTCAAAATGCATTGCCTTTGAACCAGCCCGCCATTCGTGAAGCCGCCGTGCAAATGCTTTCTGACGAAATTGGCAAGCTTGATGATGCATACGGTGCCCCACTTGATCGCCGCTTTTTGGCGCTGGACAAAGTGGCTGTGCCCAACGCTCAACGCTTGTCATTGAATGACTTGGCGACCTGGGTGCAGGCCTACATCACCCAAGGCACCGCGCCAGCGCAGGCAGCCTGAGATGCCGCGCCATTTGCTGCTACGACTTTCATCCCCGCTCATTGCGTTTGGCGGTGAAACCATTGACAACTTTGGGGTGATACGCGACTTTCCGGCGCTCTCCATGGTGACGGGCCTGATTGCCAACGCCTTGGGTTGGGATCGGGGTGACGACGCGCTGCACAACCGCCTGCAAGAGCGCTTGCGACTGGGGACACGGCTGGAAACATCGGGTTCACGATTAACCGATTTTCAAACCGCGCAGCTGGGCGCCGCTGACAAAGCATGGACCACATGGGGCACAGTGGAAGAACGTCGTGGCGGGGCTGCGTCCTATGACAGCCCACATTTGCGCTATCGCGACTACCACGCCGACCTCACGGCTTTGCTTGCTTTGCGACTGGAGCCAGCCGACGACTCCCCCACTTTGGACGAAGTGGCACAAGCGCTGGATCGACCCCAGCGCCCTTTGTTTATCGGACGCAAACCCTGTCTGCCTGCTGGGCGTTTGGTGGCTGGCTGGATCGATGCTGACTCAGTGTTACAGGCTTTGCAGCTAGCACCACTTGCCAACGGCGCACGTGGTTTGCGCGCCCAATGGCCCGATGGCGAAGGCCAATTACCCGGGGACCGTGTGGTGGATGTTTGTGATGAACGTAACTGGACCAGCGGCGTACACGGCGGCTGGCGCCCGGTGCGCGAGGGACTTATTAAAAGTGCAGGGGGTATGACATGAGTGCGGAGGCTCTTTATTTATTGCATACCCAACCCGATCCGCAACGCTTGGCTGCCTGGGCGGCACGCCACCGCTTGCTGGACGGGCAGGGTGACCTGGGCTATGCGCTACATGCGCTTTTGCACGCAGCCTTTGGCGAGCATGCGCCGCAGCCGTTTCGGTATCTTGATGCCGAGCAAGGCTTGCTGGCTTACACCCGTTTGAGCGCCGCCGAATTGGCGCAATGCGCTGCATTGGCTGAGCCTGATGTGGCAGCTGCGCTTGGACTTGGCCAGACACTTCATCATGCCGGATTGAGCGCACGACCTTTCCCCACGCAATGGGCGGCGGGGCATGTGCTCGGGTTTGAAGTGCGCGTGCGCCCCATCATCCGCGAGGGCAAAACGGGTCGCGAGCGCGATGCGTTTTTGGCCGCAATTGAAAAGTTGGGTGACAGTGAGCTGGACCGAAGCGAGGTTTATGTGCAATGGCTGCGTGATCTGTTGGCGCGACAAGGAGGCGCTGAACTGGTTGACGCCAGTGTTACCCGCTATCAACTGCTGGGTGTGACGCGAAAAAGCCAGAAAAATAATTCTGAAGATGTGCGCCATAGCCGCCTGGTCAGCGGGCCTGACGCCGTATTGACAGGGCAACTCCGCGTAACGGACCCGCAAGCCTTTGCGCAACTTCTCGCACGCGGGGTCGGGCGACATCGCGCCTTTGGCTTCGGGCTGCTTTTGCTGCGTTCGGCTCGTGGATGATGTGGCGGAGCCGTAAAGATGCTTAAAGGACGTCTGGGACTGGAAACAGCCCGCTTCCCACACGCAGATCGCC
>JANMVO010000403.1:0-8003 GCA_031392805.1 Rhodoferax sp.
TTGCGGATGGCCCCAAATGCCGTGATCCCGGCACAGGCAAAGGTGGCCGCACGCGCCGGGTCCAGCGTGCCAAAGGGAACCAGATAGCGCTCATGCGGCACCCGCACCAGATCGGCATAACCGCCGGCCGCGCGAATGCCCAGGCTGCGTGACGCCTTAACGCATAGCTGCTCGTCGCCACGCGCGCACGTGGGGCATACGCCACACCCAAGCCATGGGTACACAATGACATGCTCACCCTTCGCAATGCCGCGAACGTCGGGCCCGGTGTCAACAACCTCCCCCGCAATTTCATGCCCCATGGTCAACGGCAAGGTGGCGCCGGCGGCGTCAAACAACATCGTCCTGCCGCCACCCATGCCGACGCTTCCGGCCTGCACATGCAAATCGGAGTGGCAGATGCCGCAGTGCGTCACCCGCACCGTGACTTCGTTGCCGTGCAGGGGTGCCAGGTCCTGCGCGATCTCTTCCAGCGCGCCGCCCCAGGTTTTAAAAGCCCAGCGATGGGCGCATTGGTAGTTCATGTCGATGTCCTTTTTATAAAAAAATGGGGTTATTCGGGAAATTCATGCTGGTTCAGTTCATTCTTCACTTTATTCATTTGCACCGAATTTCATGTTTGCCGAATGCGCTTCCCTAAAGCAGCAGCTTGCCGAAATCGGTCGCCAACTCGTGTGCAGTCGCTGCGTTGAGCTTGTCGCCAACAAAAATCTCGACGCCTCTGAGCATTCGGCGCAACTCTTCAGGGCTCTTGCAACGCTCAATGGCTTCGCAAATTGGGGCGCCGGACGTTCCCAGTTGGCTGGCCACGTAGCGTGAGGCCTCGTCCCGCACATTGGCAAATAGCTGCACGCTGGTGGCGGGGCGCGGCACTTCGCTGGGGTTAGCCGAGGCATAGCCCGGGGCCACCGGCAGCAGCAGATCGACCTCCTGCAACCCAGACTGAATCAGCCCGAGCATCAGCAGATGCTCCAGCGTGCGCTGCAAGTCACCGACACGAACAAATGCGCCCAAATCGTTCACGGTTTTTTTGCCATCAACCATGATCAACAGGCGTCGCTGCAAGGCATCAACGGTGCCACTGCGGGCCGTCACCTCCAGACGGCCCTGGTCAGTCTTTAAATAAATCGTTCCTGCATTCATCAACGCTTTTCCCTCGTCAGTGTTTCGAAATACTGTTGACTGGGATTATGCGTTGGCCAATGCGTTGGCCAAAAAGACGGGGCGTGAGGGCAATAGCCGTTTTCCAGGTGATGTCAGGGTGATGGCAGGTTGATGCCAGGGTAATATTAAACCTTGGCTGACGCCGCCTTGCGGTCGGCCAGCACCTTTTGCGCCGAGGGGCGCTCGCCCACCAGCTTGATGTAGCCTTTGTAATCCAGGCCTTCAGCCAGCAGCAGGTCTTCGCCATAGATGGCCTTGGTGGCCATGCCCACCAGCGGCAGGCTGGCAAAGGCCGCGCAGTCAGCCTGTGTGAAGGCGCTGCCCGCCACAAAGGGGGCAAATTTGGCCAGCCGTTTGAAGCCAGCGATATTTACAACAAGCTGCTGGCGAATCCGCGCCTTGCTCTCGTCGCTCAGGGCCGCCCCGCCAAAAAACGCCTGCCCGTAAAGCTGGCGCGCCACGATCTCAAGATGCCAGTCAATGAAGGTGATCAGCTCGCGCACCTTGGCCTGGCCGAACGCGTCGGCCGGCATCAGCGGCGGCTGCGGCCAGGTGGCTTCGATGTAATCCATGATGGCCTGGCTCTCGCACAGGCCGCCCTGCTCTGTGCGGATGAACGGGACCTTGCCCAGTGGCGAGCACATTAATACCGCTTCATCGGTGCTCCTGGTCGCCACGTATTCCTCGGCAAAGGGCACGTCCTTCTCCAGCAGTGCGAGTTTGACTTTGTTGTAATAGTTGGAAACGGGAAAGCCGCAAAGTGTCAGCATGGTTGAAATCTCCTGGGTGGTTGATCAAGGTAATCCTGGCAGCCTGTCGGACTTAGGGAGGCGATCAGCGAAAATCGGCCCCAGCGAGGACAGTTTTTTCCAGATTTGCAGTCCCATATCTGTCAAGTCCCGCATCTTTGCAGCCGACGTTCCCTAAGTCCGACAGGCTGCTGGAGTTTATTCCCGCCGGGACGGGGCCGCTGATACCTGGGAGACTAATAGGTTCCCTTGAGGAAACTTCAAGCGGATGCTGAAATCAGCAAATCACTCAACTGCAACGTTCCATCGTTTCAATGGGGTTTCGGAATTTTTCCACCAGTTGCAATCGAAGACAGTCGTCAGGTGATGACAAATGCCAGCGCCACTGCGCCGAGCGCAAGCAATGCGAGTCCAGCGATGAAGACTACCTCTGCGCGGGTTTCATAAGTTGCGCCGGATCGACTTGACCTCATGGAGATAAAAGACAAAAGTGCGCTGACGAGGAACACCAGGGCATCTACGGCCAGCAACTTGTCAGTCACCAAACGCCACTGTCCGCCTGAACCAAGATGACCGATCGACAATACGGTCATGCACACCCCGATCATCGTGGCCGAGGTGGGCAAAATATGGGCCGAAAGACCGCTTGGCTGCGGCTTCTGGCTGCTGTCAGTGGTGTGAGATGCGGGTCCGTGCATGCTAGCGCCCAGCGTTGGACCCGTCCTGGCCGATCCCACCGCTCAGGATCTCGACCGTGCCGCTTTTGTGGACCGACGGCCACGCCGTTGAAGCATTTGACGGGGTGCCGCCAATCGCCAACACAACCGTCGTGACCGCCATAGCAGTTCTATAGATCAAGGCTCTCATCTGGATTTCCCTTGTGCACATCTGGAGCAGCAGATCAACACAGTGTGCTGCTCCGAACATTGCATTTCGTGCAGCGGGTCGGTCAGCCGACGCGCACCGGCACGAAAATCTTGTTGCCGTCACGCTGGATGAGCAGCGCCAAGGATTTATTGGACTTGGCCACCATCGCGCGCACCTGGTCAATACTCTCGACCGGCGTGCCGTTGACAGCCAGCAGCACGTCGCCCGGCTGAACGCCGGCCAAGGCTGCCGGACCTGCTGCATCTTCGACCAGTAAACCGCTGGCCACTCCGGCTTCGCGCTTTTCCTGTGGCTGCAGGGGGCGCAGAGCAAGTCCGAGCTTGCCTTTGCCTGCCCCGTCATCTGCTTTGGAGAATTTCGCCGCCTTTTCACTGGCATCGCCAAGCCGGGCTGTGAATTCTTCGCGCTTGCCCTGACGCCAGATCTCAAGAGTCACCTTGTCACCTGGCGCTGAACCGCCTATCAGTGCCGGCAGATCACCAGAGGCGATGATGGGCTGCCCATTGACCTTGCGGATCACGTCACCGCTCTTCACGCCAGCTTTATCGGCTGGCCCCTCTTTGTCAACGCTGGATACCAATGCACCTTCGGGCCTGTCGAGTTTGAACGAGTCCGCGAAAGTCTGGTTTACCTCCTGAATTGCGACGCCCAGGCGCGCGTGGCTGGCCGTGCCGGTGGCGACTATCTGATCTTTCACCTTGATTGCCAATTCGATGGGAATCGCGAACGACAGGCCCTGATAGCCACCTGATCGGCTATAGATTTGAGAGTTGATTCCGACCACTTCGCCCCGGGTGTTGAACAGCGGTCCACCCGAGTTACCGGGATTGACGGCGACATCGGTCTGAATGAAAGGCACGAAACTGTCGTCCGGCAGCGAACGTCCCTTGGCGCTCACGACACCGGCAGTTACGCTGTTCTCGAAGCCGAACGGCGACCCGATGGCAAGCACCCATTCACCAACCCTGAGGTCCCGCGTGTTGCCCAGTGGCACGATCGGCAGGTCCTTTGCATCGATCTTGAGTACCGCCACGTCGGTTTTAGGGTCGGCGCCCAGCACTTTGGCCCGGAACTCGCGTCGATCATTGAGCTTGACCATAACGTCCTTGGCGTCGCGAACGACATGGGCATTGGTCAGGATCACGCCATCCGCGCTAACGATGAATCCCGATCCTTGGGCGTGCAGCGGCATTTCGCGTGGCTCCGAAGAGCCGCCGTTTGGGCCCTGGAAGCGCTTGTAGAACTCGAAGAATGGATCGTTCGGATCCATGCCTGGCCTGCCCTGACGCGGTGCCCCTGGACTGTCGGTTGCGTCCCGTCCGGATGTCCTGGTCATTCCACTCACGCTGATGTTGACCACGGCTGCACCGTTGCGCGCCGTAATTTGCGCGAAATCGGGCAACGCGATAATCGGCGCCGCTGAAAGCGCGACTGCACTGGGCGTGGCAGACGTTGCCGCCTGTGCACGGGAAAAACTGAGGGCACCAACGCTGGCGATGCTGACGACACCAGCGGTTACGAGTGCCAGCACCATTCGGCGAGGTGTGAAAAAAGCGGTGTTCATGAGAGGTCCTTTCAGGATGTTGAGGAAAACCACAACTTCATTGTCAGGACGTCAACTTAAGTGAAACTTAAACCGCGCCAGCTTGGTCGCACGACTTTCAACAATCAAGGACAAGCGGCTGGCATTGACGCCACCGAGTCATACAGCCGTTGCAAAATCGACCGTGATTTTCAGTCCACCCAGGCTCTCGGAACCATCGATTGACAGTGTCGCATGGTGCAAGTCTGCGATCGTTTTAACGATGGCCAAGCCCAAGCCACTGCCGCTGCCTTGTGCGCCAGACACACGGTAAAAACGGTCAAGCACGCGCTCACGGTCCTCCGGAGGAATACCGGGCCCACTGTCTTCAACCGTGAGAATCGTGCGGCCATCAATGGCATGTATGGCGATGTTTACAGTTCCCCCGAAAGGGGTGTATTTGATTGCATTGTCCAGCAGGTTGCGGACCAGGATGCGCAGGGCATCTTCATGTCCAATGGCCTCACTCTCGTCAGCGTGAACAAGGCCAAGGTCAATTTGCCGGGTATGCGCAGCCGCGGCCAAGTCAGCCAGTGCAAGCCGGGCCAGTTTCGCCAAATTCACAGATTCACTTTTCGCGCCTGTTGCCGGACTGGCCTGTTGTCGCGCCAATACCAGCAGTTGCTCAACCAGTCTGGTGGCACGGTCGATACCCGCGCTGAGGCGGTTGACCGCCACTTCCCGATCTGCATCCTCAGTGGCCCGGCGCAAGCCTTCGATTTGCAGCTTTAACGCGGCAAGGGGCGATCGCAATTCGTGGGCCGCATCGGCTACAAAGCTCTTTTGAGCATCGAAAGCCTGTCGCACCCGGTGAAATAAAAGGTTCAGTTCATGAACCAGAGGGAGAATCTCATCAGGCAGACCGTCCTCGCTGACTTCACCCAATTCGTCAGCCTGGCGCGAAGCCACCTGTTGGCGCACACGCGATACCGGAGCGAGTGAAGCACTGACCACCCACCAAACTACCAGCATCAATAATGGCACCATCACCACCATGGGACTGACCGTGCGAAATGCCAGGGTGCCGGCCATTTGCCGCCGGGCGGCGAGGTCCTGCGCCACCTGGATAACCTGTGAGCCCGCCGCGACCGAAAATAGCCGGTAGCTGGTGCCTCTGGCTTGAACCGTGGAAAATCCAGGCACAGCGCGCTGGGGCAACTCAGCCCGCGCAGATGACTGGAACACACTTAAGCCATCAGAGGTCCATACCTGAATAACGAAGTCGAAGTTGTCTGCATTGTTTGTTGTCACTGGCTCGCCGAGATCCGCACCCACCGGCAAACCCGGACGCAGCGAATTGGCCATTTGCTGCATTTGGTAATCGAAAATCTCATCTGTTTCAGCCAGTGCCGTGCGATAGGCGATGAAGGCTTGCGCCCCGGCCGTCAGGATGACTGCGGCCAAAAGGAACCACAACAGTCTTGCGCGAAGTGAATGCGTGAGCGCCAGCCTCATGCTTCACCTCTGGGTACCATGTACCCGACGCCCCGTATATTCTGGATGAGGCCTGGGCCCAATTTTTTGCGCAGGCCATGGATGTGCACCTCGACTGCATTGCTGCTGACTTCGTCTTTCCAGCTATAGAGCTTGTCTTCAAGTTGTTTGCGTGACAGTACCATTCCAGGTCGTGCAAGCAGCAACTCCAAAACAGCCCATTCACGGGCGGACAGTGTTACAGGCCGCCCATCGGCCATTACCTCACGGGTGACGGGGTCGATGCTGATACCCAGGTGCTCATAGACGGGCTCCGCGCGGCCGGCAGCCCGGCGTATCAGCGCGCGTATGCGAGCCAGAAGTTCATCCAGCTCGTAGGGTTTGACGATGTAGTCGTCAGCGCCCATGTCCAGGCCTTCAACACGCTGCACCAACGCATCCCGCGCCGTTGCAATGAGCACTGGTGTGCGGTCCTTGCGAGTGCGCAGCCTTCGCAACACGGCGAGACCATCGCGTCTGGGCAGTCCAAGGTCCAACAACACCAGATCGTAGGCCTGGGAGTCCAGCGCCGTATCGGCCATCTCTGCGTCTTTGACCCAGTCAACCGCGTAGCCTTGCGCCCGGAGCAAGTCCAGCACGGACTCTCCGATCATCAGGTCATCTTCTACAAGCAGTAGGCGCATGGGTATGATTGTCAACGGTTGGCGCTGAAATTGTCAGGCATGGATGGACCTGCGCACGCCTGATTTTTCCTGGAGGGAGTCGGACTGAGTTCAATCGAATACCGGCGATTAATGGCGCTGGCTGTCCGGCTTTCAGGTTCGTTTGCATACATTGAACGCACTGGGCACTAAGGTCGCCTCGAAGACTTGGTCGAAACTTAAATCAGTTCACGCAGGCGTTTGCTGGAGTGGCTGTGGCCCAGGTACTCGCACATAATCAAAGCTTGAATCACACCAAGGGAATTTTCCATGGGACATGCTGCACAAAGAAAAACCGCTTGCACCGCTGCAAGGTACCCAGCCTGGAAGGCCGGGCAGGCCTGGCCGCCTTTGTTGAATTGCCAGAGCCCAGCTAGGTCGAACAACGCAAGCGAGTCTTATGGCGCGAACCAATGAATGGGTGGCCAAGGTGATGGCCGTGCTTAAGGCTGGTAACCCGGCGGCGGCCATTGCCCAGATCAAGGTGGCACCCAGCGCCAAGGACCTGAAAGCCTTGCAGGCCGCGCTGGCGGTAGCGCTGCTTGCCGGACGCTGGCGCGACGTGGATGCGGCGATTGCAGACAACATCGGCGCGTTGTCTGCACCCCGTCTGCATCGCTCACCTTAAGAAAGTTGTGAAAAATTTTCTCTTTTTGGCATAAAACCTTGCTCTAGCCCTTGTCCAGTAATGATAGTTAGCTATATAACTAGTAGCTATCATGACATTGAGCCATTGAGGCATACGCTACGCGCGCACCCGCCCATTCAGCGGATAGGCCGGGTCGGTGTAGCCAGGCGTAGACGGGTGGCCGGGCTTGACAAAACTGTCCACCAGCGCTTCGTCTTCGGCCGTCACCACGTACTCCAGCGCGGGCAAATAGTCTTGCCACTGCGTGAGCGTGCGCGGCCCGGCAATCACCGAGCTGACCACCGGGTTGGCCAGTACCCAGGCGGTTGCAAAGTGCGCCAGACTGATGCCTTTGGATTGCGCATGTGCTTTGAGCTGCTGTGCAATCACCAGCGACTCTTCACGAAACTCGGTCTCGGTAATGCGCTTGTCGGCACGGCCTGCGCGCGTGGCCGGGTCGGGCGTTTGGCCCGGCGGGTATTTGCCGGTGAGCACGCCACGCGCAATCGGGCTGTAGGGTGTGACACCAATGCCATAGTGCGCACACGCAGGCAGCACTTCCACCTCGGGCATGCGGTTGAGCAGGTTGTAATACGGCTGGCACACCACCGGTGCGGGCATGCCAATCTGCCCTGCCAGACGCACCGCCTCGGCAATGCGCCAGCCCCGGAAGTTGGAGACGCCCCAGTAGCGAATTTTGCCCGCGCGAAGCATCGCGTCCAGCGCCCGCAGGGGCTCTTCCAGGTTCATGCCGTTGGCGTCGCGATGCATGTACAGAATATCCACGTAATCCGTTTGCAGGCGCGCCAGGCTGGCGTCAATTTCACGCAGCATCCAGCTTCGGGAGAAATGCGCTT